>SLMY01000178.1 GCA_007133255.1 Clostridiales bacterium | reverse complement strand
CGGGGACTTGAAATTTAATATATTAGAAGATAGATTAAAAAAAGAGGCTGGGATAGAAAGGATTAACCTAGATATTCTAAAAACTCTTAATTTATATGATAAAGACGGATACTATAATACTGCAGGAGAGCTACTGTCAGATGAAAATGATATAGCTTTTTCAGGGATTGATATCGTAAAATTCGGAAAAGATATCAATAAGATTTTATATAGAAAAACTATAAGCAATGTATCACTATTAACTCAATTTGATAGCGCATTAGATATTTTTGAGCAGTATTATATATTTGAAGAGATAGATGGCTATAATAGAATAAAAAAAGAATTAATTCCCAGAGAAGCTTTTCGGGAGTCATTAGCAAATGCCATTGTTCATAGAGTTTGGGATACAAAATCATATATACAAATAGCAATGTATGAAGATAAAATAGAGATAAATTCTCCTGGGGGACTGCCATCAGGAATATCTAAAGACGAATATTTACATGGAAATATTTCTGTACTCAGGAATCCAATAATCGCGGGGGTTTTTAATCGGTTAACTATTATTGAAATGTTTGGGACAGGAATAGCAAGAATTTATAAAGAGTACACTCACAGTATTTCAAAGCCTGACTTTGAGGTAAGTGAAAATAGAATCAGAATCATACTTCCAGTTACTAAAACTAATCTTCTAGACTTATCTGAAGATGAGAATACTATTTACGAGTTATTAAAAGAAGCGTTACAGCTTTCAAGAAATGAAATAGATTTAAAAACTGGATTTAATAAGGCAAAGACCCTTAGGATACTTAATCGTCTTGTAGATAAAAATATCATAAGTAAAACAGGTAGCGGAGCTGTATTAGCCTATAAGCTAAAGTGAAGCTCTCGGTCACCTTGTTTCGGCCCATACATTATTCTTTCATAGCCAGACATTGACAGTAAAAATTCTGGCTATAAAACAATTATACGAGTGTGAAATCAAATGAAGTCATCATATCAACCAAGAACATGATCAGAATAACGATCCCAAAGTTCCTGATGAACACAGGAAGTTAACCACGCGAAAAATATCGTATAATAAAACTGGATTTGCCAAATTCAATGAAAGCTGATCTAAGCTTAGGATTAATTTTTCAGACGCTGGATCTGGTGACTAAGCAGCAACCGGCTCAGAGAGGATGATTTCGCATGAAAATTGCCCAGAGAGACTTGCTTTACACGTACCACAGCCGAATGAATCAGCCCGCTTTGCATGTGGCTTTCGGTGAGACATTTCAGGTTGACACCGAACTATGCACCGGTTCCTGGCTCAAATCCATCGATGATCGCTATTCACGAGAGAAAGCCCGCGGCCCTAACCCAGCTGTGGTGATCGCTGTTGAAGGCGCTCGGCCCGGTGAATCGCTAGCTGTAGATATCCTGGCAATTGAAGTTGACACATTGGGCTACACGGGTTTTGATGGGGCTGACAATTTTCTTGCTCGTCAAATTCTGGATCAGGACTGGGGACTGACTACCAAAACTGTGGCCATCCGGGATGGCCTGATTCATTGGAGCGATCGGCTTAAACTACCGATCAAACCGATGATCGGAACCCTGGGAACGGCCCCTGCACAGGAGGTTATCAGCAATGCCAAAGGGGGTCGGCACGGAGGTAATATGGATGTCAACGAGGTCACCATCGGCAGTACAATTTACTTACCGGTTGATGTGCCAGATGCGCTGCTTCATGTTGGTGATGTCCACGCCATCCAGGGGGATGGTGAGATCAACCAGGGTGGCGGCATCGAATGTCGGTCTCGAGTAACACTAAAAGTGCGGCGCGCAGAACGCCCCGCTGGCATGCGCTGGATTCGCGCCGAAAACGAGGACTATATCATGGCAATTGCCTGTGATCGGTCGTTGGAAGAATCTTTCCACGCGGCCTCAGCAGAAGTGCTGGACTGGATGACTGAAGCATACGGATTCAGTCAGCAAGCCGCCTATCTGCTGATGGGACAGCTGCTGGAAGCCCGTTGTACGCAGTTTGTCAACCCCACCCGTTCATACATCTGTAAAATGCCCAAGAAATACCTGATACCCTGATTTTGGCTCGTAACCATGGGTGCCACGTACCAAAACGTGGACAATTATCTTTTTTGGTTTAATAATAAACGAATCAAGATGACGCTTCGCGGCATGAGCCCAGTAAATTACCGATTGAGCTTCACTCTTAACTTGGTGTCCAGTTGAGTATGCCCTCTCCAGTCTTACAGACTTACCGTGCAGGGCACTTCTGACAGGTTTTTTCGTTTGTCAAAGATGATGTTACAATAATACCAGTGACGGGTATACTGCTTCATACATATTCTGATGCATCGGGTATCATTGGAGTGTGTCCTTCAGAAGCTTGCTTTAGATCAGATGCGGGGTGTATTTTTTGTTTAATGTTTGTTTGAACTGCGGTGAATATCGGGTTGATAAATATGTTGAAGTGAAAGCGGGCAGTTCCTATGCGCTGTGTCCGGTCTGTGGATATGGCCACCCGTTTTTGAGAATGCCGCTGTTTGTTGTTACTGGTGCCAGCGGATCGGGCAAAACTGCCTGTGTTCATGCGCTTTCGTCCCAGACAAGAGATTTTGTTGTCATGGAAACGGATATACTCTGGGATGAAAGATATAATACACCGGACAGCAACTTTCGCGAATATCGCGAAATGTGGCTGAGGATTGCCAAGAATATCACTCAATGCGGCAAGCCGGTGATACTGTGTGGTACAGCCATGCCAGAGCAGATAGAGCCTTGCCTGGAACGGCGTTATTTCTCAGATGTCTTTTATCTGGCTCTGGTTTGCAGTGATGATGCGCTGATCGCCAGGCTGAAAAACCGGCCTTCCTG
>SLMY01000264.1 GCA_007133255.1 Clostridiales bacterium | reverse complement strand
TTCGCGGTCTCAAACCAGGCAATCTCGCTGATTGCCTCTTCCTGCTGATCACTGACCGCGCTTACCTGCCAGTAGTATCGGGTATAAGCTTCCAGTGTGGTGGGTACCGGCCAGGCAATTGTGTTAATCGCTTCCAGGCATCCGCTGTCGTAAATAATATTTTTCATCGCGCTGTCTTTAGCGATTCTGATTTGCATACTGCTTAGCGTTTTAGCCTTTGTTTCGGAAACAATAAACGACAGTCTGGGTTGATCCAGTTCAAATCCCAGGGGATTGGTCATTCTATTCGTTTTAAGATCTGTTATACGCATGCCTGATACCTCCTGCGTCTATTTAACTTGCTGTTTTTATCCTAACATGATTACCGGGTCTTTTGTGAATAAACAGGTAACACATAGAATCATTTTCTCTTTTCTATTAAAGGTAACGATCCGTTATAATTAAAAGTAGTTTTACGAGCATAAGCAGGCATGATAAGACGGAGGCATAAAATGAATACGAAGCTTGAAACTGACAAAGACAAACTGAGGATCTGGTATAAGAACCCGGCGGCGTCCTGGAATGAAGCACTGCCCATTGGAAATGGCCGTCTGGGCGGGATGATCTACGGATATATAAAACGCGAGCAAATCCAATTAAATCAGGATAGCATCTGGTATGGAGATCCTATAGAGAGAAACAATCCGGATGCGTTTAAGCATTTAGAAATGGTCCGAAGCCTGCTGGCGGAAGGCCGTATTCGCGAAGCAGAAGAGCTGGCAGTGATGGCGCTGTCGGGCATACCGGAAAGCCAGAGACCCTACCAGACAATGGGCGATCTTTTTCTAAACTTTCAATTTAATGACGCAGATATGACTGATTATACGCGCGAACTTGATCTTGAACGTGCGGTTGTTACCGTTCGATTCAAACATAAAGGTGTTCAGTATCAGCGTGAGTATTTTTCAAGCGAGCCGGACCAGGTCATGGTGATTCGGCTGACGGCCGATCAGCCAAAAGCTGTTCACGTCAAGGCCATGCTCAGAAGAAGCCGGTTCATGGATGAAGTTAAGGCAGAAAACGGCCGCAGCATCACGATGTTCGCGAGCTGTGGCAGCGAAAAGGGTATTAAATTCTGCACGACACTAGGGGCAGTCAATGAAGGTGGTTATGTTCAGACCATTGGTGAAAACTTAGTTGTCAATGATGCCGACGCGGTCACTCTCATATTGTCCGCAGCTACAACTTTCTATGATGAGGATTATACCGCAGCCTGCAGACAAACTTACAGCCAGGCTGCAGCCCAAAACTACAGCCAACTGATTGCAAGGCATCTGGCTGATTATCAGTCTCTTTTTAACCGGGTTACATTGAATCTGAGAAGTGAAGCTTTTTCAGGCAAATTACAGTCACTGGATACAGCTGAACAACTTGACAGGTTAAAAGAAAACGATGCTTTGGATGACCCCTGGCTGGCAAGCCTTTACTTTCAGTATGGACGGTATCTGTTAATTGCCTGCAGCCGTCCCGGCAGTCTGCCAGCCAATCTGCAGGGTATCTGGAATAAAGATATGCTGCCGTCATGGGACAGCAAATATACGATTAATATAAATACAGAAATGAATTACTGGCCAGCGGAATCATGCAATCTATCTGAATGCCATCTGCCTTTGTTTGACCATCTGGAAAGAATGATTGAGAACGGCAGACGGACAGCCAGTATGATGTATGGCTGCCGTGGCTTTGTCGCGCATCATAATACCGATATTTGGGGTGATACCGCGCCTCAGGACTTATCAATATCATCAACCTACTGGCCAATGGGCGCAGCCTGGCTGGCGCTTCATCTCTGGGAGCATTATACCTACACTTTAGATGCTAATTTTCTGGAACGTGCGTATCCTGTGATGAAAGAGGCAGCTTTGTTCTTCCTTGATTTTCTGATTGAAGATCAGAAAGGCAGACTTGTTACCAGTCCTTCTGTTTCTCCGGAAAACACCTACATTCTGGAAAGCGGTGAACAAGGCAGGCTTTGTATGGGCCCTTCCATGGACAGCCAGATTATTGAGATGCTGTTCAAGCAGTGTATAGCGGCAGCAGGGATTTTAAGACTTGATGATGACTTGTCCAGCGAGCTATCAAAGGTAATGGGTCGACTGCCAAAGCCTCAAACAGGTCAATACGGCCAGATTCTGGAGTGGTCTGAAGATTATGAGGAGGCAGAACCCGGCCACAGACATATCTCACATCTGTTCGGCCTGCATCCAGGAAATTTATTCACCGTTCGCAGAACCCCTGAACTGGCACAGGCCGCGAGAAAAACACTTGAGCGGCGTCTGGCGCATGGCGGCGGGCATACAGGCTGGAGCCGCGCCTGGATCATTAATATGTGGGCCAGATTGCATGACGGCGCGAAAGCCTATGAGAACCTGATGGCCTTGCTGAGAAAATCAACCCAAAATAATTTGCTCGATTCACATCCGCCCTTCCAGATTGACGGAAACTTCGGTGGTACAGCGGGGATTACTGAAATGCTGCTGCAGTGTCATGACGAAGCGATGGAATTTCTTCCCGCATTGCCTGAACAATGGGACAAGGGAAGCGTGAAAGGACTCAAAGCGAAGGGGGGATTTACTGTCGATATTGAATGGCAAGGTGGATTGATGAAACAAGTAACCCTTCATGCGGCCTTTGACCAGATCTGCGCGTTCTATGCTGATCAAAATATTAAGGTAAGCTGTGATACCACGACTATGAAGGTTGAGAAACAAGATACTATCTGTCGTTTCGCAGCTCAGGCAGGCAAAACCTATGTGCTGACTAATTGAGGTTCTTCTGCTGAGGGTTACATGAAAGTTGGTCAACTGTTAGTTTTGAAAGTATCGACTATCTGGATGAAT
>SLMY01000185.1 GCA_007133255.1 Clostridiales bacterium | reverse complement strand
GACTCGAAGAAATCAGGTGGTGTTACCATTTCCGACCTTCGTTTTGGCGAAACCCCGATTCTTTCAACTTACCTGATCAATAAAGCTGACTTTGTCGCCTGTCACAACCAGTCCTATGTTGACAAATACGATATGCTGTCAGCTTTAAAACCAGGCGGCATATTTCTGCTCAACACACTCTGGAATGAAGAGGAATTAGAGAAGCATCTGCCAGCCAGTACTAAACGCGCAATCGCTCAAAATGACATCAAGTTCTATACGATAGACGCTGTTACGCTCGCTGCAGACATTGGTCTCGGCGGTCGCATTAACACCATCTGCCAGGCTGCTTTCTTCAAGCTGGCCAATGTGATTCCTGTTGATGACGCAGTCGATTACATGAAAAAAGCGATTGTCAGTTCTTATGGGTCAAAAGGCGACGAAATTGTCAATATGAACTATGCCGCTGTTGATGCAGGCATCAACGCGGTTAAAGCCTTCAAGGTACCGGATTCATGGGCTGATCTGGAAGATGATGCTAAGAAAGAGCGCGATGTACCCGAGTTTGTCAGAGATGTGGCAGATGTCATGAACGCGCAGCAGGGTGACACTTTGCCTGTCAGCGCTTTTAAAGGCCGTGAAGACGGCACGTTCCCCCAAGGCACAAGCCAGTATGAAAAGAGAATGATCGCGATTCAGGTACCGGAGTGGCAATGCGATAACTGCATTCAGTGTAATCAGTGTGCCTATGTCTGTCCGCATGGCGTTATCCGGCCGTATCTGCTGACAGATGAAGAGGCGACTGACGCACCGGAAGGTACTGACACGATAAAAGGCATGAAGCCTTATGATCAGTATCAGTACAGAATCCAGATTTCATTGCTTGACTGCACTGGCTGTGGTTCATGTGCCCAGGTATGTCCTGCCAAACAAAAGGCACTTGTGATGAAAGATATTGACACACAGCTTGACGAAGCCGACCGCTGGAACTATATGCAGACTGTGAGCCAGAAGCAGAATCCGATGAGAAAAGAGACGGTTAAAGGCAGTCAGTTTGAGCAGCCGCTCTTTGAGTTCTCCGGTGCTTGTGCCGGCTGCGGTGAAACACCTTATGTTAAACTGATCTCACAGCTTTACGGTGACCGCATGCAAATTTCGAACGCGACAGGCTGTTCATCTATTTTTGGCGGTTCCGCACCCTCAATGCCCTTTACCATGAATGCGAAGGGCCAGGGTCCGACATGGGCCAACTCGCTGTTTGAAGATAATGCTGAGCATGGGTTTGGCATGCACCTGGGTGTCAAGCAGATACGAGCCCGTATTGCCGCAAAATTGAGTGAACTGAAGGACCTGACCAGTGATGAGGCGCTGAAGCAAGCTGCTGACGCCTGGCTTGAAGCAAAAGAAGACGGCAACAAAACGCGTGCTGCCAGTGATGCTTTGGCCGCTGCACTCAAAAAGGCTCGTGAAAATGACACAGCACCCGCGATTAAGATAAACGCAATCCTGCAGCTGGAGGATTATTTTGTCAAACGATCAACCTGGATCATTGGCGGCGATGGCTGGGCTTATGATATTGGCTACGGCGGACTTGATCACGTCCTGGCTTCAGGTGAGGATGTCAATTTACTGGTTCTGGATACAGAAGTTTATTCCAATACAGGCGGACAGTCCTCCAAGGCTACACAAACTGGCGCAATCGCGCAGTTTGCTGCCGGCGGCAAGCCAATCAAGAAGAAAGACCTGGGCGCTATGGCCATGACATACGGTTATGTGTATGTCGCTCAGGTCGCGATGGGCGCTAACCAGAACCAGACACTTAAGGCGATTGCTGAGGCAGAAGCCTATGATGGTCCTTCAGTTGTCATCGCTTATTCACCTTGTATTAACCACGGCATCAAAGGCGGCTTGACATATGCTCAAAAACATATGAAAGAAGCTGTTGATGTTGGCTACTGGCACTTGTACCGTTTTAACCCCGTGCTGAGCAGCCAGGGTAAGAATCCGTTTACACTTGACTCGAAAGAGCCATCAGGCGATTTTTCCGCTTTCCTTAAATCAGAGGTGCGTTACGCTTCGCTTAATAAGAAGTATCCTGCAGAGCATGTTGACAAGATTTTCCTGAAAGCAGCTAAGGACGCGAAAGAACGTTATACCTATTATAAACACATGACAGAGCATACGATACAGGCTGACATTTGATTTTGATCAGACTGAGGTTTTTGTCAGTTACTAAACAAGTTTGATCATAAACATGTTATAATGAAGCCCCGTTCAGGAATGAGCGGGGCTTTAAAACGCTTTCAGGAGGATCACCATGCAAATTAATGAAAGCAGAAAACTGTTGCTTTCCGATACATTAGTTCCTGATATTTTCATCACTGAGTATCTCCCGTCCCTGAGTGGTCTGGCGGTAAAAATATATGTTTACCTGCTGCTGGCAGCTAAGGCTGAAAGAACTATAACAGAACAAGACCTGGCGGGCAGGATGGCTGTTGACGAGGAAGAAATCCGCACGGCGCTTCTTGAGCTGGGGGCTTGCCAGTTAATTATTAAAAATGAAGAAAAGGTAACCATTCAAGATATAAAAGCGGCCGAAATTGAGAAAATATACAGGCCCAGAACATCAATAGAGCCAACTGAGGCTGTGGAAATGAATCAAAAGTATACGCTGCGTGAAAAGCTGATGGCAGACATCTCTAAAACTTTTTTCCAGGGACTCATGTCCCCCTCCTGGTATGGCGAGATTGATACCTGGTTTGAGCGATATGAGTTTGATCCTGAAGTTATATACGCGCTTTTTCAAGAATGTGCCCGGCGAGGCAAGCTTAACAGTAAAACCTATATTTCACGGGTTGCTGAAAACTGGTCAGCACGCGGCGTTAAAACGTATCAGCATCTT
>SLMY01000004.1 GCA_007133255.1 Clostridiales bacterium | reverse complement strand
TCAAGACTTCTGAACTGGTCAATAACAGTGTATGAAATAATGCTGTTATCTTCATCAACTACGGAAAGATCAACCGGTTCGAAAATTGATTTTTCATCAATACCGGCTGCTGGAAACCCCGCTGCCAGAATAACCGTCAGAAGGAGCAAAGTTGCCAGAAAAGCGATTGTTCTGATATTCAACGCGTCACGCCAGTAGTAAATCAGCAGTTTAAAGAACATACGCACCTTCTTCAGCGATGATGCCCTGTCTGAGCGTGACAATTCGATCACAGATTCTTTCCAGTTCGTTTTGATAGTGATTGACCATCAGGATCATGCAGTCAGTTTGTTTCAGCGTTTGTATACTGTCCAGGATGATATCACGATTCTCTGAGTCAATTCCGGCAGTCGGTTCGTCCAGCAATAAGAGCTGCGGTCGGGCGACAAGCCCTGCTGCCAGATTCGCACGGCGAGACATGCCCCCTGAACAGCGTCCAACTCTCTTATCTATAAAAGAATCCACTTTTGCCAGACCAGCGGCCCACTTTACAATCTCGCGATTTTCATTTCCGCTGAACCCGGCTAGTGAAGCCCAGAAAGTGAGATTCTGGCGGACCGTCAGTCTGGGTGACAGCGCTGTTGTCTGAGGTACATATCCAATTAGTTTTCTGTACTGTTTTTTTTCAGACACAGAAATACCCATCAGGCTGATAGAACCACGATCAGGCGGCAATATGGAAGCGATCAGGCTCAGCAGGGTTGTTTTGCCTGCGCCGTTGACACCGCAGATACCCAGTATCTCTCCTGGTTCAACAGTGAAATTGATACCGTTCAAGACTGCCTCGCTGCGATAAGATTTCCAGATGTCTTTTACAATCAGCATGATACGTGAGTCCGCCTAAAAGTCTTCCGGGTTGAGCCCCAGCTGCTGCATGATACGGAACAGCTCCATCATAACGTCTTGCGTCATGAGTGAGTCAAGTGCCTCATAATCAGTTATACTAACCAGCTGATCGCCGGTGAAGCTTGGAAAAACCAGGTCCTGTTCAGCAATCTCTTCATAATCCATTGTAATATGGCCAAATTCCGGCACACCAAACTGCATCTGAACTTCATTGCCATTCTGGACGGCTTTATATTCTATAGTAGTTATTTCGGTATTATTCTCATAGATCATGAATCTGAAATCACCCAGGAAGTAATCACGGCTGCCGATTGTCACTTTCTCATAATCACTGTAGTCAGCGCTCATAAGCACTTGATTATTCTGCAGAACAATAATTTCCCCGGTTTTTCTTTCACCTGAATGCTCATATATGTTCTGATACTGCATGTCTTCGTCTTCGGTAACGACTGTTATTTCAACGGCTGACTGATTACCGCTTCGCGGCCTGTAATTTTTGTACTCAAAGAGCGCGGGTCCGCTTTCCGGAACAATTCGGAAATACCGGCCGAAGATCTGATCGTCACCATCTACGTAGATATCATTAATAATTGTAAAGGGCTCTTCATCAGCAGCATCTTCAAGATCTTCCAGCATCCAGTCAATCTCACTTTGAAATTCTTCAAGGGAAAACGTGATACCCATCTCGGCATAGTAGGGATCCGAAGCCATAGAAAGGTTCGCCATGCCTGAAATCAGATTGTAAATTTCTGGATCATCACGGATAAAGGTCAGCAGCTCAATCATCATCAGCCTTGCGCTCTCATGGCCCAGTGTCATGGTATAGCGATTATAAGACTGCCGGACCGGGCCAACAACAAGTTCTTCATTGGCACTGTACTCAACGTCATCGATATGCTCAAGCACAATATCTATGATTTGGTACATAGATCCAGCCAGACGCGCTTCATTAATGCCCAGATCAAGATTCATGTAGACGTCAAGCGCTCTTAACGCTTCATCTGCCTCAGAAGTATCAAATCCCAGGTCGCCGCCGTATTCATCAACCATATCCCGCTGAATCCACAAATATCTGGATAACAGACCAGGTACACCAAGAATCAATTGATCTTCGTCATAATAGCCTTCTATGCTTAACAGAGGTTCGGAGCCTGTCTGAAGGTCTATACCGGCATAATACCGGGAAGGGACTGAAACCGAATCGTACATAATACGGGTATGCCAGGTGATATTCTCCAGTGCTGACTGTAAAACCGGGTCCATACCGGTTCCGTAATCCGGCAGATCAATATTAATCGCCATGCGATGTCCGCCAGCGGCCGGCCGCTCATTTTTATTACCCATATCGGCCATCCATTCGGACAGATCTTCAGCGTTCTGTTTCAGCTGCTGTCCTTCTATTGCCAGGTAAGCTGCTTTATTACCCATAATCATTCTGCGGATTGTCTGGCCGGCAAACAAATAAATAACCCCGCCAGCCAGCACAATAACCAGGATGATCACCAACGCTGCCAGTCCTTTGCGTTTTTTAGGCTTGGCCGGCTGAGGCGGCGGCTGGTATCCCGGCGGCTGATAAGCGGCAGTTGCCTGCACCCCCGATTGCTGATAGCCGCCAAATGGCTGCGAACTGTGAGGGGGCGGCGGCGCAGGATAAGGGCCAGGTGAGGACATCGGCGAGCTGCCGACCGATGGTCCGGGCTGGGCTGATTCTGGTATTGAATGATTATAAGCCGCGGCTCCTGCCGCTCCGGCCGCGAAAGCTGATGTTCCTGTTTGTGCCGCTTCCGCCGCTTTTTTAAGATTGTATCCGCAGCTGCGGCAGAAAGCAGCATCCTTCACAACTGCTTGGCCGCATCGCGGGCAGTTAAGACGGGCAGGTTGTGCGGTATCTTCTTTTGCTGACACAACTTCTGAATCAGACTCAGTTTCAGGAAGGGAATCATTCTGAGCAGGTTGCTCCTCTGTGCCGGGCTTTGAATCTGCTGGTATAACCGGGGC
>SLMY01000104.1 GCA_007133255.1 Clostridiales bacterium | reverse complement strand
CTTTGATTTTGTTTCTGATCGCGTGATTGACCATCATGATCTCAAAAGCAGGCACCCGATCTCCGTCCAGAGAAGGTATCAGCTGCTGAGAGATGACAGCTTCCAGAACAGTCGAGAGCTGCACTTTAATCTGTTGCTGCTGCGCAGGGGGAAAAACATCAATAATCCGATCAATTGTTTTTGCCGCGCCAATCGTATGAAGGGTTGACAGAACCATATGACCCGTTTCGGCCGCGGTCAGCGCGATAGAAATTGTCTCAAGATCCCGCATCTCACCAATCAGAATAACATCTGGTGACTGGCGCAGAGCAGCCCGCAGCGCGTTGTGGTAGCTAAGGCTGTCGGAACCCATTTCTCGCTGATTGATGATACTGTTATGGTGTTTATGTAAATACTCAATCGGATCTTCCAATGTAATAACATGGCAGGAACGAACTTGATTAATTCTGTCAACCAACGCTGCCAGAGTTGTTGTTTTGCCACAACCGGTTGGACCGGTAACCAGTACCAGTCCTTTGTGTATATCCGCAAGCTGCATAATTGAATCTGGTATGCCAAGCTCATCAGCGTCAATCACCTGGGAATAAATGCGCCTCACAGACATGGCGTACGAACCGCGCTGTAAAAACACATTAATTCTGAAACGTCCTACCTCAGGCATAGAATAGGAAAAATCCACTTCGCCGGAATCCTGGAATTTTTTTATATCGCGCTCTTTTACCAGCAGCTGTTTCGCGTACTTTTCAGCCATGTGCGGGTTGATAATTTCTTCCTGGTCAACAATCGTAAGTGAACCCGCGATTTTCATCATCGGAGGAACACCTACCGTGATAAATAAATCTGAAGCTCCAGCCTGAACAGCCTGTTTCAGTAAAACAGTCATTTTTTCCATATCGACATCTCCTCAATCATTCTCCATCCCATAAACCCGGTTTTTCAGCAGGTTCAGCTGGAGGCTGCCACTGAAGCCAGCTAATAATTGAAAGTCGCGTTGTCGCGTCAGCCTGACCTGGACGCATAGCAACAGAAAACTGAATGCCTTGAGTGGCAAAATCAGGATCGAAAACAAGTATTTCGGCAAAAATGACAGCATCAAATTCATTAAGCTCTATTATTTCCGCCGCGTCATTCTGATCAATCAGCTGTCTGACAGCATGAAACGCAGATGATTGATCTTCGCTAAACGGGTCGGCATTGATCAGTATATTATCTAATTGAGCGATCATCTTCTCTGCTTGCTGATCGGCCAGATAATAGGACCGCGTCCAGTCCGCTCTGCGCTGCGCCAGCCGTAAATCGGCGCTGGCGGTAACCATAGCCAGCATCCCAAAGAAAATCAACAGCACAATCAGGAGAATGATCAAAGCTGAAGCGGCACCGCGTTTTGAACGGGTACGGATGAGCTTATCTTGGCAATTTAAACAAGAAAAAACGCGGCTGATTCTTTTATGATTAATCATTGATCAGCCTCCTTCTGGGAAATATCGGGTAACATCAAGCGCATAGAGGGGTGTCTGGTCAGCTTCAAGCTCTTGATAGATTATAATCGACAAAGTCCATAAATGATCTGTTGCGTCCTGACCATCGCTTTCTGGCCGGCTTAGTGAAAGAACGGCTGTATAGCTGGCATTATCAGGTGTGCAAGGCTGAAAATCATGATTCAGGTAGCTTTCAATTTTAGTTCCATCTTCTTTTATAGCCATTAACTGTGCTATTTCCGGCGACATGGATTGGCTCGAGGACCGCTTCCATTCATCAGCCCAGTCTGACGCGGTCAGCACTGCCTGGTCAAGACATGCTGTCTGCCTGGATATCTGATCTGCTTTTACAAACATTTGAACGATGAAAACACTGAAAAAAGCCAGCATCGCGACTGCCATGATCATTTCAGCAAGTGTGAAACCGCCTCTGCCGCGCCCTCTGGTCTTGCCGGCCGGTGGTTTACGCGAAAGCTTTCTGCTATGACTTATCCTGGCAAGCCGCATCAGCGCGATCCTCCTGTTCTAAGTGTTATAATCCGTTCTCGCTGATAGCGCCTTCCCTGATCATCAAATCGGGAAATCATGACACGCAGGGCGTCATCAGCTTCATAAACAAGCTCAAAATCATCAGCCCGGACAATGCGGTTGCCCATATCAGGTGTCACCAGAGAGTCCGGTTCTGTTAATAGCTCATAAAGATATCCATCATAATGAAAGATCCATAACTCATATGGAAATCCTTCAATTGTTCGTACGATCTTTAAAGACTCGCCCTCATGATCCGCGAAAGGCGGTCTGGCCAGCATAACCGCTCCAGCTGTATCGTTTTGTTTTAGCTTCACATCCAGGTAAGAAGTAGCGATGCGCAGATCGGACTGCAGACTTTGCTGGTTGGTCAGCCGCAGATATGCTTCACTGCCTACCCGGGTTAATGAAAAAACCGCAAGCGCGATAAACAGCAAAAGAAACATAACCAGAATCAGCTCTATCAGTGTATACCCTTTTCTAGGTGTCATAACGCATATCCTCCAGTAATCGGATATCAATAACCGGATGAATATTACCTGCGACTACTTCATAATAGACGTAGTATCTCGCTTCATCTATAACAAGACCGTATCGGTCCCTTAAGTACTCAATATCGGGAGGATAAACACCTTCCAGCGCGTAGCATTGCATAACCGTACGACTAACAGCCTCGCGTGTTACATAAAGGCCTGACTCCCGGCTTCGTTCGTCGAGTCTTAAAAGCGCTCTGCCTGTCATCCAGATCACAGATATTGAAAGCAGTACCGTTATCAACGTACCTATTGTTTTAAAGGATAAAGTCCGCATTCGTCTTCTCCTAGCCAATAGAAGCCATGATCTCCACCAGAGGCAGCATAACAGTCAGTAGAATCGCTCCGACAATCAGTGACAAGATAACAACCAGAAGGGGTTCAACAATCGATGTTAAACGTGTGAGCCTGCTGTCCACTTCCTGCTCATATGAAGCCGCTATTTTCTGCATGACCTGATCCAGTTCACCTGTCCGATTACCCAATGACAACATTCGGATAAAAAGCCGCGGGAAAAGATCTGTATCCCGAAGCGCTTCAAAGGTATCGGCTCCTTTAGATATTTTATCACGACATGTTCTGATCCTCTCAGCGACATAAACGTTGTCCATAACCGCCTCCGTCATTGTAAGCGCTACATCAAGCTCAATCGCGCTTCGCAGCATATACGACAGTGAAATTGAGAACCGGGAGGCATAGATACGTTTGTAGAGAGGACCCAGAACAGGTAATTTCAGCTTTAGCCGATCAATTAGACGCCGTCCGTGCGTGGTCTTTTTTAGCCAGACAACAAGCCCGGCCAGTAAGACGATCATCAAGGGAAGCAGCCAGTACGCGTGATGAGAAACAAAAACACCCAAAGATAAAAGCTGCTGTGAGAAAGGCGGCATCTGACTGCCAAATGAGGCCAGAATCTCACTGAATACAGGCAAGACCCTGACAATCAGCAGAATAATAATCGCCAGCATCATAATCATCAGAACCAGCGGATAAACAAGACTGCTTCTGACTTTCTTTCTCAGCTGAGCGTCACGAGCGTAAAAATCCGCCAGGCTTGACATAACTCTATCTAGATTACCGGACATCTCACCAATTCTGGTCATCTGAACCAGATAAGCCGGGAAAGTGTTCAGATTTTCCATTGCCTCAGACAATGGCACCATACTTTTCATTTCATGTGCCAGTGCCTCAAGCACCTGGCTCATACGGTGCAAGTCCGAGCTTTCAGCCAACAGTTCCACACCTTCAGGCAATGGAATTCCTGATTTTTGAACCAAAGCGATCTGTTCACATAACCACGCCAGTTCAGTTGACTCAAGACGAACTGTCCTTTGATCAGCCATTGAATGCCTCCTGCCCACAGTGCTTAACAACACAATTTTACTGCAAATTAGCAACTCATTATCACATAGTTTGTCTATATTATACACGCAAGCAGATCAAATGCCTATTCATTGCGAAAGATAAACGCTTTCGGGTATAATGTGATTACTGTTGATCTAAATGTCAGCCGGAATCCCGCTGAATAGTGATATATTAAAGATATCGAGTTTGACATATTTGGTTCCCTTCTGACAGGAAAGAGGTTATTGCTGATGAGCAACAACCGTTATATACAATACTGTGTCCTCCTGCCTTGGCCTGTTGCCAGGCTTGCGGTGCTGTTAGTTCTATTATCAGCACTCGTCTTTGCATCAGCCTGCCAGCAGCTGGAACCTGTTCTGACCCAGACTGATACCACAGTTGATACATCTGAGCCAGACTCAGATATAACTGATATCACTGACCAGGATACCGAAACATCACTGACTGACAGCACCGACGCGGAAGATACTGGTACTGATCCTTCTGATACTGATGATAACGGTTTGATCACAGATACAGAAACGAGTGGTGAATCAGCTGCTGAAACAGATGAACCTGATCTGACTGATACCGGTACCAGTACTATAGACAACGGTGAGACAACCCCTGTGTCAACGACAACGCGTACAACAACAAGATCGGCTGAAACAACAAGATCAGCCGCCACCACAACAACAACAAGGGCTGCCACCACAACAACAAGGGCTGCCACGACAACCACCACCACACGAGCGCCAACAGCTACACCAACACCCGTGCCTACGGCCACACCAACACCCGTGCCTACGGCCACACCGGTTCCACAAAGCGATTTTCCACATAGAAACCATGGCACGTTATTCAGAAACCAGTTCAATACATCCAGTCAGATTACTGAGAAAGACGGCATCTTTATTGGTACTGCCAACTCAGCACATGGGGTTGTGCTTGTGCGCGTTAACAGCAGCGCGATTCCTGCCGACACGCGCTGCAAGGCCATCTTTCTTGACAGTAATCAACGTCCGACTTATCAGTATGATATCCTGGTACGCGACAAGTATGTTGCCCTGCCGCTTAATATGGGCAATGGCCAGTATAATCTGAGGATCGCGAAAAATGTAGGCGGCACCAGTTATCAAGTTGAGATGTCACATTCATTCAATGTTTCGCTGTCTTCCAGCTTAAGGCCTTATACAGCGTCATCAATCGCTACTGATTTTTCCACCGGATCTACATCCGTGCAGCGTGCAAACCAGCTGACCAGCGGCCATTCAACCACAGACGGCAAAGTAGATGCTGTTTACAGATGGATTGTCAGCAATATCAGTTATGACCGTAATCTCCAGCAACGCGTCAGCAGCGGCGAGATTTATGCCTACTGGCCCGATCCTGACCGCACAATGTCCTCACGCCGGGGAATCTGCTTTGATTACGCTTCTCTGATGTGCGCCATGCTGCGATCGCAGGGGATACCCACCCGCATGATCATCGGTCCGGTCAGAACAAGCAGCGGCGACATCGAACATGCCTGGAATGAGGTTTATTTTGAAGGCCGTGGCTGGGTTGTTGTTGCTGAGTTCAGCTGGCAGCAAGTGTCCGGTACCGCCTGGGTTCATTTCGATACAACCTTCGCGGCCGGCGGTATCTCACCTAGTGATATCCAAAAATATGATTACTCACGCCGTAATCGAATCTATTAATGGCTAGTACGTATAATGACTAGTACGTTCTGCGGTCAATCACTCGCTTAGCCTTGCCTTCACTCCTTGGGATCCTTCGCGGCTCAACCAGAGTTATTTTCGCTGATATACCCAGGACAGACTGAATGTCAGCGTTCAGACGACGCTCAATGGTTTCAATTTCCTTGATTGAGTCTGAAAAGAAAGCCTGTGTCATCTCAATCTGAACTTCCATTCGATCAAGATTGCTCACCCTGTCCACATAAATCATGTAATGGGGTTCGACTTCACCATAATTAAGTAAGATCGACTCGATTTGCGTGGGAAAGACATTGACGCCGCGAATGATCAGCATATCATCAGCACGGCCCGTCACTTTATCCATTCGGACAGTTGTTCTGCCGCAGGCACAAGGCTCATAAAAAAGCCTGGTCAGGTCATGGGTATTATAACGCAGCAGCGGTGTGCCTTCTTTTGTCACACTGGAAAAAACCAGTTCACCCAGCTCACCTTCAGGCAACGGACTTCCAGTATCCGGATCTACGACTTCAGCAATAAAATGATCCGATTGTATATGCAGCAACTCCCCCGCTTCGCAGCTGATTGATACACCCGGTCCCATAGTCTCTGAAAGACCATAGATATCAAATGCACGCAGGCCAAGCTTCGCTTCTATCTGTTTTTTCATCTCGATCGACCACGGCTCAGCGCCGAAAATACCCATTTTTAAATGCAGATCATCGGGGCCAATACCTTGTGCTGCCATTTCATCTGCCAGATGCAAGGCGTATGACGGGGTACAAGCCAGAGCTGTCGGTTTGAAATCGATCAAAATCTGAATTTGTCGTTTGGTATTACCTGAAGAAACCGGGATGGCTGTAGCGCCCATTTTTTCCGCACCATAATGAAGTCCCAGCCCCCCTGTGAAAAGACCATATCCATAGGCAACATGAAGAATATCTTTTCTGGTCATACCCGTCGCGGCTAAAGCTCTGCAGCAGCATTCACTCCAGATATCGATATCGTTTTTTGTATAGCCGACAACTTTCTGTTTTCCCGTTGTACCTGATGAAGAATGAATCCTGACGATATCTTCCATAGGAACCGCAAAAGTACCATACGGGTAATTGCCGCGCATATCTTCTTTATCGGTGAAAGGCAGATGAGGCAGGTCATCAATTGAGCGGATATCTTCCGGACTGATGCCGGCTGCCTGCATCTTCTCCGTATAATAGGGAACTTGGCCATACATACGGCTGACACACGCTTTCAGCCGCTCACCTTGCAGCTCCCTGATCTTCTCATAGGGCATTGTTTCCATTTCATTATTCCAGATATAATATTCCATTACCTGTCCTCCTGCTACCTGCTTATAAGCTAAAAAAAACCGTCGCCCCCGCAACGGGACGGCGGCTGATTTACGTGAAGCGAACTGATATTCAACATTATGAGTAAATGATAAAGGTTTTGTCAAGGATTCTTTCAGTAAATCAAGATATCCTTCATTCACTGATCGTTTCTGCAACACAGCTATTACTGTCCTGACTTCGTATAATCTGTACTGCACGAATCGCGTCAGCAAATAAAATAACTGACTGTCCCAGGTCGGGAAGAAACCGGTAAACCTCGTCAGCAAGAACCAGCTCAAAATGTTTACCAAAACTGGCAATAAACCCGCCCCGATTCAAAACAGGGAATTTTTTGTGGCAGACAGGTTCATTAGCGTCACTGGTAAACATAATACCCTGTTCATCAAAACTGATTTTGCCGTGACTCAGCCTTTGAAATTTCCCGGCTTTCTTGTTAACAACCTGAAGCTCCGCTTTCTGTTCCAATGTATAACCCTCATGACTAAACTGATCGACCATCTGATTAACCTGCCATATGTGCCATTCAAAAGGTGTAGCCGGCAGTTTAATTTTCTGGTCATCAGATGACAGGGGATGTAAGAATCCCCGCAGATCAACACGCAGGCTAAAACCACAGGCTTCGCATGCTACCAGAAAATTTTTCGAGCGCATGGCCAGGTCTTTGCCGCATGAAGGACATTTATGACATAAATGATGTAGTCCCCTGGCAGGCGCCGGTGAATAATACTTAATCCTCTTCTTTGACTGCCAGGCATATTCATTATATGACAGCGCTTCATATATTTTTGACTCAATCGACCGCTCATCTAGCCGCATTACCTGATTGGCACGCAGAAGGACCTTTGTCTCTATAAAAACTTTACCCATGCGTATCCAGCTGTCTGACCAGCGCGGCCAGCTTAAATAAGCGCCTTTGACATGCACAATGACGATTGAGCAACCTGTTTTCTTAATAAACCGGGTGATTGTGCCGTCGATTGAAAGCATGCTGCCATTGATCGATCGCTGCCCCTCCGGATAAATGCCCAGAACACCGTTTTTATGGACAACTTTCAACATATGTTTTACAGCTTGTGTGTCTGTTCTGAACTGCACCTTTGGTATCGTCCGTGATGCTTGCAGAATGAAGCGGACAAAACGGACACGATAAAAAGTGCTTGAGGTGACAAAATGAACGTGCCTGGGCCAGAATGCCATTGCCATATAAACCGGATCAAGAAATGAAGGATGGTTCCCCAGCGCGATCACAGGACCTTCAAGCTTCTTGATGGCCGGATCTTTGCTTAACCGTGCTCTCATTAAAAATACAGCCACAAGCTTTAGAAAATTGACCAGCAAAAAATAAATAACGCGTACAGGAGGCCGTGATGCATCATAGATCTTTTTCTTCGTTTTCACAATTCTGGCTTGCTCCTCTACTCTTCGCGACGATTTTCAGCAGGCTGGCGAATATGTTTCATTGACAGTGAGATCCGTTTCCTGACTGTATCAACTTGAAGCACCTTAACTTGAACAGCCTGTCCGATTTTGACTACATCCATAGGACGGTTTACATAATGATCTGCCAGCTCAGAAATATGAACCAACCCGTCCTGATGAACGCCTATATCAACAAAAGCACCAAAATCAGCGACGTTTCTTACAACTCCCTGCAGAATCATATCAGGTTTCAGGTCATCTATTTCAAGCACGTCTGACCGTAAAACCGGTTGCGGCAGTTCATCACGTGGATCACGTCCAGGTCTGGCAAGAGCGTTTAAGACATCCTCCAGAGTAAGGACGCCCAATCCTGTTTTCTCGGCAAGTTCTTCTACGGAACACTGCTTCGCTTTTTCTGCCAGGGAAGGGGATGGCCGGCAATCAAGCAGTTGACTCAACATGTATACCTGCTCGTATGTTTCCGGATGAACAGATGTATTGTCAAGTATTTCACTGCCTCCGGGTATTCTCAGAAATCCGGCACTCTGCTCAAATGCCTTTGGCCCCATGCGCGGTACATGAAGCAGATCCTTCCTGCTGCTGAACGGTCCTTTTTGATCTCTGTAATTAATTATGTTTTTAGCAAGCGTTTTATTCAATCCGGCAATATAGGTAAGCAGCGCCGCAGAAGCGGTATTCAAGTCAACACCCACTTTGTTTACACATGCTTCCACAACCCCGCCAAGCACTTCATCCAGACGTTTCTGGCTCATATCGTGCTGATACTGCCCCACACCTATGGATCTTGGCTCTATCTTAACGAGCTCAGCCAGTGGATCCTGTACGCGCCGGGCAATTGAAACCGCGCTGCGAAGTGATACATCATAATCAGGAAATTCTTCAGCAGCTTCAGGTGAAGCTGAATATACACTTGCCCCGGATTCACTGACAACCAGATAAGGCACACGCGTTTGGCTCGCTTTTATCAGCTGGCCAATAAACCGTTCTGTTTCTCTTGAGGCTGTACCGTTGCCAATCGCGATCAGCGTCACCTGATGCCGCTCCAATTTCTCAAGAACCATTTTTCCTGCTTCATCCAGTTTATTATGTGGCGGAGTTGGATAGATCACACCCGTATCCAGCACCCGGCCGGTCTGATTAACAACCGCAAGCTTACATCCTGTGCGATACCCCGGGTCAATTCCCAGAACAACCCGGTTGCGGATAGGCGGCTGCAAAAGAAGATGATCGAGATTTACCGCGAAAACAGACATCGCTCCCTCTTCCGCGTTCTCAGTCATCTGTCTGCGAATTTCCGTAGACAAAGATGGCAGCAAGAGTCTTTTCCACGCGTCCTCAGCGGCTGACCGGCACAGCTGATGCGTTTCAGAAGAAGCATCCGGCAAATAGCCCAGTATCAGCGGCATTATTTTCTCATCATCTATAAAGAGCTTAACGGATAAAGCTTTCTCTTTCTCCCCTCTGTTGACTGCCAGAATACGATATCCCGGCATTTTCGCGACAGGCTCTTCATAATCAGCGTACATCGCGAAAACATCACGATCATCCTGATGGTTTTTAACAGCCTTGCATATCAGCTTGCCCTGGCGATAAAGAGTCCTTCGCAATAGTTTGCGTATATCGGCATCGTCAGCCAGCTGTTCTGCAATGATATCGCCCGCGCCTGCCAAAGCGTCATCTATACTGTCTACTTCATCATTGCTCGCGGCCATTCGCGACGCTGCATCTCTGAGATCTGCCATTTTTGTCCGCGGGTTTTTGATCATTTCCGCGATTGGCGCCAGCCCTCTGGCTCTGGCAACAGAACCGCGCGTTTTACGCTTAGGTCTAAAGGGGCGATAAATATCCTCAAGCTCTGATAAAGCAGCCGCGGTTTCAATTTTCCGCCGCAGGTCATCAGTTAGTTTTTCCTGCTGCGAGATCAGCCTGGTGATTTCTTCTTTTCTCTGTTCCAGCGCACGCAGATTATTAAGTTTCTGGCTGAACTGCCTGAGCAGCTGATCGTCCATATTACCGGTTCGCTCTTTACGGTAACGCGCGATAAAAGGAATTGTATTGCCTTCATCAATCAAAGATAAGGTATTCTCAACCTGCCATCTATGCAATTTGAAATGTTCTGCCAGTTCATTTATGATGTTCATAGTTCATTTCTCCATTGACCAGAGGTTCATTAAGCATTTTATCATATCTTTACTAAATTTCAGCAACAACAGAATGTGTCTGTTTACGTCATATTATCATAACATATTCGGATTATGATAGAATAGACAATACATCTGGAGGTACTTACACGATATGGCCCGATATTGCTTCTATTGCGGACGGGAACTTAAGACTGGTGAAAAATGCGACTGCCGTCATCATCAGAAAACACAGGCTAAGCCAGATAGCCAGCAACAGTCTTCAGCTCAGCAGGCTAAGCCGGAAGACGGTGCTGCAGGCAGCGGTAAACGAGCATCAAAAAACGACTATGTTGGCGGAAAGAAACCAAAATCTGAGGCTCAGCCAAAATCATACAAAAAATCCAGATCTGCCGTGCGTGCGTTCGAAGATTTTTTGCGTGCGCGTTTCAGCGGAAAGAACCAGAAAAGACAGACAACCGAGAATACGAAAAACTATAATAAGCGCCAGGCCAGAAGTGATAGATATCAGACATCACATCAAGACAGGCAAACATCTTCAGGCCAATCACCTTTCGGTCGCACATCTAACCGTACAGCAGCACCCGATTTTGGCCGGTCAGGACAAAGCGCTGCTGCCTCCGCGAGAAAAATCGCGTTATATCTCATTCAGCCGGCCGATCAGATACGGGAAGTCGCGGCACAAAGATCACGTCAGCCAGTCATAAAACTCATCTTGTTTCAATCTGTTGTGCTTGGCTTTTTTCTAATGGCGGCCACTCAGCAGCGACACCTGGGTACAATTTTGTCACTCAACTTCGCGT
>SLMY01000035.1 GCA_007133255.1 Clostridiales bacterium | reverse complement strand
TTATCAGTGCCTGACGATGCTTTGTACCCGTTAATTGAATCATACGATGATGTCCTCATTTCAGCTCAATGAACTAAATATAGCACATCCATAACGCTTTTGACGATATTTTTTAATTAGCGCGCTGCTAAAATCTTATACCGATATTGGTTCACTAAACGCGTGATTAAGTGTATGCTTACTGTATCATGTACATTTAACTTAAGCTTCAATGCGAAGCTTCAAACTAAGGAGTTTAGACTTATGAGTGAGAATTTACTGCGTACTATTAATGAAGCACAGACAGGCCAGTTTAAATGGCTGAACGAGGCGCCTTATAAGAAACTTGATGAGTATACGCTGCAAATAAAAGCGCCGGGGAAAACTGATTTCTTCACAGATCCTGCCGGCAAACATGTGATCAGCAACGCTCCGTTTCTTTATCAGGAGATTGAGGGTGATTTTAGAGTAAAAGCGCATGTTACGCATGCGTTCAGTTCAACCTGGGACGCTGCGGTACTGATGCTCAGAGACAGTTCGGAACGATGGGCAAAATTATGCTTTGAGGCAACAGATTTTAATACGCAGGCAGTGGTCAGTGTAGTGACTGATGGTGTATCAGACGACGCGAATGGTGTGAATTATCACTGGAATAATGTCTGGCTGCAGATTGTTCGCCAGGGCAATCTTTATGCTTTTCATTATGGCCCTGATGGTGAAAACTGGAATATGGTTCGTTTTTTTAAACTGGATACAACGGCTAAGATTAAAATCGGCATGGAAGCGCAGTGTCCGTCCGGTGATGGGGCAGATGTGGTTTTTAAGGCGTTCATGCTTGACCGTCAGCCAGTGAAGGATCTCAGGGCTGGCGTCTAGATAGTAGTGATCCCATCTGCTTGCTGATGGCCAGCAAATATCTATTGGTTTTTATTATCCCGCCTTATATAGATCGCCGCCACGCCGCGAAGCGTGTCCGGCGATCTGATAAAGAGGGCTTGCATTCACATATGAATCGCGCCGTCCTTCGCTTCACGCAACGCTTCCATGATGCCTTCGGACAAAGTTGGATGCGCGTGAATCATACTGGCGATGTCTTCCGGCAGAAGCTCTGAACTGTGGGCCAGCAGCAGCTCATGGATGAGTTCGGTTGCCGCCGCACCTGCGATATGAGCCCCCAGCAGTTCCTCAGTTTCGGCATCTATCAGAACCTTGACCAAACCTTCTGCCTGTTCAACCGCTACAGCTTTGCCAATACCTTTGTAGGGGAACACCAGTTTCTTATAATTGATCTTTTTTTCTTTTGCCTGCCGCTCGGTATAGCCAAAACTGGCAATTTGAGGTTCACAGTAGGTGGCTCCGGGAATGGAAAGCGGATCCAGAGATTTAACAGTTTTTTTACCGGCGATATGTTCAGCCGCTATCTCTCCTTCTTTGGAGGCGACATGAGCCAGCAGCGGGGTACGGGTAATATCGCCAATGGCATAGATCCCGGAAACGCTGGTTTCATAATAATCACCCACGCTTATAAATCCGCCTTTATCGGTCTCGATGCCTAACTTATCCAAACCAAGGTTTTCCGTATTGGGAGCCCGCCCCACTGATAGCAATATCTGCTCAACATGAAGTGTCTTTTTCTTTCCGCCGCTGTCTTCAAGCACAACTTCAAGTTTGCCATCAACTGATTTTTGCGAAACGGCTTTTGTTGACGTATACATTTTAATGCCCCGTTTTTTAAACGATTTATACAGGACGTCCACTGCTTCATCATCTTCCAGAGGTAAGATACGATCGAGCATTTCGACAAGATGAATCTCAACACCAAAAGCGTTCATGATATGAGCAAACTCAACACCAATCGCGCCCGATCCTATAACCAGCATGCTCTCCGGTAGTTTTTGCAGCATCAGGGCCCCTGTCGATGATAAAATAGATTTTTCATCAATCTCAAACCCGGGGATTTCCCGAGGTCTGGATCCGGTCGCGATAATGACATTCTTTCCGGACAGCTTTTTCCCGTCGCTTAGCTTCACTTGACCTTTACTAATTTCAGTTGCCTCTGCCTGAATCAGCTCAACTTCGTTCTTCTTGAGCAGAAACTGCACACCTTTTGACAGCTGATCAGCCGCAGTTCTTGATTTTTCATACACTTTCTTATAATCGAAGGCCTGCTGATCAACTTTTATTCCCATATCTGAAAGACCTTTGATCGAATTAAAAATTTCTGCCTGATGAATCAGTGCCTTAGAAGGAATACAGCCAACATTAAGGCAGACACCACCTGGTTTATCCTTTTCGATAACCGCGGTTTTCAAGCCCAGCTGCGCGGCTCGGATCGCCGCGACATATCCGCCGGGTCCGGCGCCAACAATCAGCAGATCATAATTGTCTTTACTTGCCATGTTGTCTCTCTCCTTTGTTTTTATGCTTAGAATAGCGTCTTTACTGGTGACTCCATCATCTCTTTGAGCTCAGTCAGGAATGTCGCTCCCACAGCTCCGTCAATCACCCGGTGGTCACAGGATAAACACAGCTTCATGATTGATTTGATTGCCAGACTATCATCAGGCTGCACCACAGGTTCTTTTTTGATCGCCCCTATAGCCAGAATAGCCGCTCCAGGCGGATTAATAATCGCGGTGAAATCTTCTATGCCGTATGAACCCAGATTACTGATCGTAAACGTGGCACCGGTATACTCTTCTTGCTTGAGTGTATTTGAGCGAGCTTTCTTGACCAGATCTTTTAACTCACTGTCAATTTGAATCATGCCCTTATGACCGCAGTTACGAACAACCGGGGTAATCAGGCCATCATCCAAAGCGACCGCTATGCCAATGTCAATACTGCCGTGTAATGTCATAGTATCGCCGTTCCAGCTGGCATTAACCCTGGCATGTTTTTTCAAAGCTTCAGC
>SLMY01000149.1 GCA_007133255.1 Clostridiales bacterium | reverse complement strand
GTTCAACCTGATCAGCGACACAATGAATATCCTTCTCAATATCAGCCCGTTTCGCGGCCAGAAAAGGGCACTGCCTTATACCGGCATCGCGCAGGATTCGCTTTGTGTGCAATTTATCCATGGAAGCGGCAGAAGCAAGCACGCCGCTGCCAACATAAGGCAGGCCGATTAATTGAAGAAAGCCTTGCAGCGAGCCGTCTTCACAATTAATGCCATGCACAGCCGGGAAAATACAATCGGGTGTTTTCCCGCACAATCGAATAAACCAGTCACGCGGCGAGTGCAGGCCGGCCAGTTCTGATCTTCTGGTTTCAGCCGTTCCCATATCCTGGTATCTGCGGACTGCTTCATTTTTAGCCTGCTCATACCAGCTGTCATTCAGAATATCCTGGTCATCACCGTCAAATCGATACCAGGACCCCGTTTTCGAGATCCCGACACAGATCACTTCATAGCCACTGCTGCGCAGGCCTTGAATAATGTTGAAAGAGGATCTGAGTGAAATAATATATTCTGTGGATACACCGCCGAACAACACAGCGATACATTGACTCATACTGTATACCTCACTTATTTACTCAGGCGCGGCAAACGCCCCAAACAGATAAATTAATCTCCATATAGTTTATAATAAGCCAGTACAGCTGACAAGCAAAGCTTGACATCATTTACCAGCCTGTGCTAATAAGTAGCGTGAGGAGGTTCTGACATGCTGAAACTAAACGTGCCTGAAAGTTTATCCGGCAGAAAACTGATTCGTGTTGTCTGCCAGCTGGAATCAGCCTTAAGGCCGGCAGCGCTGTTTAAAGCGCTGCGCAGAAAAGATGTTAAGGTGAATGGCAAACGGGTACGTCATGATCTGCTTGTCCGTGCCGGTGATGAAATAATCATTTATGGTATCGACGCGAACATACCTGATCAGGTTCAGGCCAAGCGGTTAAAGGAACAACTTGTGCCTTATCATATCGTCTATTCATCGCGTCAGATTCTGATTATCAATAAAAAAGCAGGTGTCAGTGTACATGATGATGCTTCAATGAGTCAACATGAAACAAGTCTTATCAATCAGGTCAGGCAAGATCTGGGTCAGCCGGAGCTTGAGCTGTGTCACCGACTGGACCGACAGACATCCGGCCTGCTCATACTGGGCTGTTCCATAAAGTTCGCGCAAGACGTCAAGCAGCTGATGAAGGCCGGCCAGATCATCAAGCGTTATCAGGCGCTGGTCCGTGGTGTGCCAAATGAGGGCAAAGCAGTCCAAAGCTATGATGGCCAGACATTTTTCGAGTGCTCAGCATGGCTGGAAAAAAAGCCGGAAGAGGCACAGGTTTATGTTCATGCCAGACGTCAAAAAGGTGATAAGGCGATCACAACACGGTATAGAGTTTTAGAGACCTGCGCGGTTTCTTTTGATCATGTGCCTGTATCCAGGCTTGAGATTGAACTAGTCAGCGGCAGAACACATCAAATCAGAGCCCATATGGCTTTTCTGGGTTATCCGCTTCTTGGAGACGGCAAATATGGTCATCAGGCTTATAATAAACAGTTTCGAACATCTGCTGGCTATGTTCGCAGGCAACAGCTTTGCGCGGTCAGCCTGTATTTCTCACCGCGGATCAAAGGTCCGCTTGCCGGAATCGCCGGCCAGGTTTTCAAGATAGATCCTGATTTTGATCTTCCCTTACTTTGACATCCTCCTCTCCCTGAAAGAAGAGGATTCCTACTGCGATAAAATGCATCGCGTGCTTTCGCCGCTGCCCGGCATACCCGAATATGTATATGCGCGACCCGGTCAAACAGACAAAGACCGCAGGAGGCTTATGCCCGCGGCAGCACCGGCCAGCGGCTCAGCGGCAGAGTCAGTATGCTTTACCCCATATCACCCTTGATCGCGCGTCTTTATCGCAGCAGACACAATGCCCGGTCTGCTGAAGCTGATCGAACGGTATGCATCGTGAAGTCGCTCCAGTCTCATCCTTGACTTTTTCTTCGCAGGCGGGGTCTCCGCACCATGACGCGTAGACAAAGCCCTGCTTGTCCTTGATCAAAGCCGTAAACTGTTCCCAGCTGTCTGCCTCATAGAGACGCTGATTCATACTTTTCTCAGCTTTCTGATACAGATTCTCATGAATCTCATCCAGCAGCGATATAACAGAAACGTCCAGATTATCTAAAGACAGAACTGTTTTTTCACCGGTATCACGCCTGACCGCGACACATTGATTGCTCGCGAGATCTCTGGGACCCATTTCAAGCCGCAGTGGCACGCCTTTCATCTCATGTTCACTGAACTTCCAGCCGGGCATCTTGTCAGAATCGTCCAGTTTCACCCGCAGCTTTTCAGATAACAGTTGTTTCATGGATCGCGCTTTTTCCAGAACCCCCGGTTTGTGGCCCGCTATCGGCACAATGACTGCCTGGACCGGCGCGATACGAGGCGGCAGCACCAGCCCGCTGTTGTCACCGTGTACCATAATCAGGGCCCCGATTGAGCGGGTTGAAAGACCCCAGGATGTTTGATGTACATACTGCAGTTGATTATTCTTATCAGAATATTGAATATCGAAAGCCTTCGCGAATCCGTCGCCGAAATAGTGGCTGGTCGCCGACTGCAGGGCCTTGCCATCATGCATCATCGCTTCAACCGTGTAAGTATCTACAGCGCCGGCGAACTTCTCATTATCTGATTTGCGGCCCTTGATCACCGGAATAGCCAGTGCTTCTTTATAGAAATCAGCGTAAACATTCAGCATGCGTAAAGTTTCCTCTACCGCGTCTTCCGCGCTGGCGTGGGCTGTATGGCCTTCCTGCCAGTAAAACTCAGTGGAACGCAGAAACGGCCGTGTTGTCTTTTCCCAGCGCACAACAGAGACCCACTGATTATAAAGTTTCGGCAGATCCCGCC
>SLMY01000142.1 GCA_007133255.1 Clostridiales bacterium | reverse complement strand
GTACTGGGCAAGTTGATGGCTATACTGATCGGAAGTCCAAGAAAATGAAGATTGGCGCATAAAAAGAAAAACATGAAGTGATAAGAGATGCCATCCCCCGCGAAATGCGGATATTGAACAGGAAAATTTCTGCCTTCCGAGAACGATCTGATCAGCGCTGTATGAGGAGCGAAATCACTGAACACAGAGTAGCCGGCATGTATCCAGCTGTTATTCTGATAAAAGGATAATCGCATCAGCCAGACAGCAAAGACGAGCCAGATGAAAAAAGAAATTAAATAAAATCGTTCGCCTGGATCTTTCAGGGCCCGCATCAAGGCTGTCCATCTGCTGCCCAGGCTGTGTTGAGCTTGACTTGGGAAAGACTTGACTGTCTGGTGGTGATGATGAACGGTCCTTGGTTGAAATATATGCTGGCCTCTCGCGTATAAGCGCCGTTTGAGGGATGGCAGGCAAAGCAAAAGGGTTGTACCAACCAGATAAACAGGATTGACAATTGTCAGTGGATGAAGATTGAGCGGTAATATAAAAGACAGAGCATGTGCGGCAAGATAATGCAGCCACGACGAAACAAGAAGACCAATCCAGATCGCGGCAGAAAATCTGAACAGTAACCGCAGCCAGGGAGAGCGATCTGTATCACTGCCTTCTGCGCTGCCACTCAGCCTGTGAAGCCAGTCTGCTGTTGAAGGAAAGATCATCAGACTTATTTTCCAGCCTGCGGCGCATGTGATAAAAAGCCAGTAAAGAGCGATCATGGCCGATAGGCCTCTGAATCAGAAGTATCTGACAAATTGTTTTTGCCGGTTATACTTCCTTTGCCATTGCCAGATGCCAGGCTGCCGGAAGGGCTGGTCTGCTGCGCGATAATATATCTGGGTCGTCCTTTAACTTCTGTAAAGATCCGGGCGACATAAATACCAATCAGACCAAGGCTGATCATGATACTGCCGCCAATCAGAAGCTGCAGCAATATGACCGTTGTAAATCCTGAAGCCGCCTGGCCGCTGAACCAGTTGACAAGTGTTTGAATGGCGATAATAAAGCTGCCGGCAAGCAGAAGTATGCCAATAAAAGTAATAAACTGCAGGGGAGCGGTAGAAAAGCTGGTGATCGCGTTTATACTTAATTTAGCCAATCTCAGTAAAGACCATTTACTGATACCGGTTTGTCTCGCGGCTACCTTAAAGGTAAATGTCTTGCGCCTGAATCCCAGCCAGGCTGAAAGACCTCGAAAAAAAGTATCATGCTCTTCTAGATTCTTCCATTCATCAACTACACGTCTGTCAAGTAATTTATAATCTGAAGCGTTTCTGAGATCATAGCCTGACAAACGATGGAAAAGCCCGTAAAAAAGCCTGGCGTTCAGCCGGCTTATAACACTTTCCTTGCCGCGAGTCGCCTTTATTCCCTCAATGATGTCATACTCACCGGTCATCCAGTCTTTGACCATGTCAGGTATGAGTTCAGGCGGATGCTGAAGATCGCCGTCGATGAGGATGACCGCGTCACCTGAAGCTTTATCAAGTGCCGCGCAGATAGCCGCTTCTTTGCCAAAATTTCTTGAAAACCGCAGCCCGATTATGCGCGTGTTTTTTATACTGGCCTGGTTGATCAGCTCCCATGTCTTATCCTTTGAACCATCGTCAACCAGAATCAGCTCATAATCAACGGGCAAGTCCCGCAGCATCGGAATAAGTGTGTCCAATGTCAGGGGGATTTGTTTTTCTTCGTTATAAAGCGGAATGAGTAGTGATATCAACACATGGCCACCTCCCAGATATTCACCTCATTTTATCATGAAATATATCTTCTTTGGTGATGATCTGATCAGATGCGGTAATGTTTTACAAAGAGAACCCGATCATATTCGAACATGACCCAACGAAATGCATAAAGTTGATTGAATAATCACATTAACCTTGATAAATCAGCTGTTTCAGTATAGAATACAAGGTGGCTTTTAAAAAATAAATCGCATGAATGAATGGGAGAGTGACTACTATGGCCATGATGGCGAAGAAGAGTATCAAGGACATTGAGGTTCGCGGCAAAAAGGTAATTGCACGCGTTGATTTTAATGTGCCTCTTGATAAAGAAACAGGCGAAATTACCGATGATAAAAGAATTCGAGGCGCGCTGCCGACCATTCAATTTCTTATTGAGCAGGAAGCGAAAATTATTCTGGTATCACACCTTGGTCGTCCCACATCTGGCCCGGAGAAAAAGTTTTCCATGAAACCTGCGGCTGAAAGATTAAGTGAATTGCTGGGCAAAGAGGTTCAACTGGCTGCTGATGTGATTGGTGAAGACGCCAAAGCAAAGGCAAGCAAGCTTAATAATGGTGATGTGCTGATGCTGGAGAACGTGCGTTTCCATAAAGATGAAACAAACAATAATCCGGAGTTTGCCCGCGAACTGGCCTCATTAGCCGAAATATTTGTTAATGACGCGTTTGGCACAGCTCATCGCGCGCATGCTTCAACCGCTGGGATAGCAAACTATCTGCCATCTGTCTGCGGTTTTCTGATTCAAAAAGAACTGGATGTAATGGGAAAGGCTTTAAATGATCCAAAACGTCCTTTTGTCGCCCTTCTCGGAGGCGCGAAAGTGTCAGATAAAATAGGCGTGATTGAAAACCTGCTCGATAAAGTTGATACACTGATTGTCGGCGGCGGTATGGCCTATACTTTCCTTGCTGCCCAGGGATTTAAAATTGGAAAATCTTTGTGTGAAGAAGATAAGATGGATCTGGCTAAAACCTTACTTGCCAAGGCCTCAGACAAAGGTGTCAAATTCCTGCTGCCGATCGACTCGATTGTTGGTGACCGCTTTGCCGCGGATGCTGAAAGCAAGCTGATCGAATGCAAGAGTCTGCCGGATGGCTGGATGGGACTTGATATTGGTG
>SLMY01000090.1 GCA_007133255.1 Clostridiales bacterium | reverse complement strand
TCATATAAGGAGACATCATCACCAGGCCCTCAAGCCGCGGCCTTATCTCGCCAACGCGGTGCCGCATCAGCCGCTGGTATTCATCAGGCAAAACATGAGATTCTGGCAGCAGGGGGGAATCAGACTGTCGCCACACATCGTTGATGCCAATCATCATCACCAGCCAGTCCGGCTCAAGATCGGCGATATCAGTCTGCCAGCGTACGTCCAGACGCCGCATTGTATCGCCGCTGACACCTGTATTGATCACACGTATCATTTTCTCAGGGTGAGCAACATGAAGATAACCGTCAATCAGCTGGACATAGCCATTACCAAGGCCGCCGCCGGCGCTTTCGCCAACCGGGCGGGCCCGTCCGCAATCTGTCACTGAATCACCGGTGAATAAAAGTCTGGTATCATCTTTCAGCAGCATACATCCTCCTGTGCCAGCACTTGATGTGATGGTTTAATATCTTAACGCAATTATTGATGTTCATTTTACACTGTTTTGAGAATAGCAAAGCCATCAATAATAATCAAGAAAACAAAGAAACCGAAAAACCAAGCTGGTGTTACAAGTATGAAGGACAACTAAAACAGGTATTATCCGGCTTATATGAACTAAGACTGATCGTTGGATGAAAACAATATCATTTAAGAAAAAGCGTGAAGAAGAAAAACCCGGCTTAACTTAAGTCCGAACGGATCAGTCTACGCCTGACTACAATAATTAAACCGGATAAACAAAGAGCGGCAGCAAGCAGTATCAGCATACCTGTTATACGTCGCAGCAAATCAGGATATACCAGTAATGATATGGCCAGCAAAGCCATGACGGTGCCTGAAACCAGTTTTAATCTAAGTCCGTTTCCTGGAGTGATTCTTATGGCTTTTCGGGTAATCAAGGTCACAGCCACCAGGCTGATCTCGATCAAAAGATAAGTGATCAAATAAACGAAAACGTGAATCATAAACAGCATGCCGCTCAGGTCCGCTTCTCTGACCAGACCAGCCCATACAACTGGAAAGCCCGCTGTGCAGGGTAATTCGATAATCGCCGCGCCTGCCGCGAAAACACATGTTGCCAGCAGCAAAGCTGTCCAGGATTGTTCATGACTATAACCGCGCAGCTGTTTAGCCAGCCATGTTTTGCTCTGACCGGAAATTGACCAGGTCATTTTCTTTTTCCGGTTCAGATAATCTTTTATATTCACAAGCGCGTAACACAACGCGGCAAGCGCGATAACAATACGAATGGCTGCCAGATGTGAAGCGATTTTGAGACCAGAAAGAACACCAACTATGAACAGACCATATATGATGCCGGTCACGACCAGAAAAACGGCACTGACCCCTGCTATTTTCAATCGTGACCGCAGATGAACGATCATCGCGAGCAACACGGTCAGCACCCAGATTGAGCAGGGATTAAAGCCATCAACAGCGGCGATCAGAAACGTTGTCACCAGCAAGGGTTGCCGGGCTGAACTGACTGTTCCTAAAAAGCCCAGGTCGAGATCAGAAGAAATCCTGGTATCACTTATCATGTCCCGGGCTGTATCTTGGCTGTCAGGGCTGCCGCCAAGATGATATGTGCCGCCATAAAAAGCAGCGGTGATTTCAAAAATCTCAGTCTTGATTTGCTCATTATAACCTTCCCAGACCCGATCTTCGAAAAGAAAGGCTGGTACCCAGCGAGCTTCCTTGTTATGTGCCTGCATCATCTGCGAATAAAGTTCTTTAGCGTCTTCATCATGAAAAACTTCGAGTCGCTGAATCCTTATTTCAGGATATGCCGTCTCAAGATCATTCAGCCATTCATCTGCTTCATCGCATAGAGGACAACCCTCACCCCAGAAAAACCAAAGGTCGGTGTCATTCTCTGCTTTTTCAGAAGCGTCGGCCATTTTCGCGATTAAAACAAAGCAAACGATGACAGCCACCATAGAAACTTTCATTTTCAGTTTGTTATTTCTACGTTTCAGCTGTCTCATCACGAACCTTTCTCGCAGGATGCTGAGAATATGTGATCTGCTCTATCTGGTATGGATGTTCAGCATAGGTTGTTTGAGCCGGTGAAACGCGTGCTATAGTCCACATGAGCTCTGCAAAAAATATGATAACTTAAGGCCGCCTCAGGCTGATCGCTTCTTTTGTGGAGAACATTTTTGGATGGCAAATATCGGTAAAACAGCTCATACTTACATGACACATACTGACACAGCGACTCGCGTTGCCAGGTGTGTTAGGAAAATAGAACTCATTACACACATAAGGAACAGTCGAGATACCTTTGCATAAAAGCATGCTGACTGCCGGCCCCTCAATATTCTGGCCGCCATACTCGCCATCCATAATCCGCCTTAGATAACTGAGCATATCAATCAGCGGTCCAGCGTTACCGGTCAAATATTCTTTAATCGCCCATTTAACAGCATTACCTAGCGAAACAGGCATCATCAGAGCTGATTGTGTCTGAAGCCGGTCTAAAAATACAATTTCATTCTGACCGCGATCCTGACTGTAAGTTGTCGCTTCGGCTTCCTGAACCTCTAAAGCTTCACTTATTCTGATATAGGCAGACATCATGCTGAGCATAGACGCGAAAGCAAGGTCATGCGGGGCTGCGATCTGTTCAATAACCTGCGCAACTGTTAATGAGAGCCAGGCCTTGTTATCCAGTGTCTGGGCCAGGTCAGAACTCAAAGCTGTTAAGGCGTCATCCAAAATTATGGGTAATGTCGCCAGCACCTCGTTGACCGGTTCATCAAGTGAAAGATCAATCACCAGCTCATGCTGCTCTTCTTCATATAAGAAACTGTACCTGGCTTCAGCTGGATCAAATGAGGCATTGTGATCAACCAGCAGGGCGATTGTCAGATCGGGGAAGACCCATTGGATCGGAATCAGGTTCTCATCAAAAACAATCATCGCCGCGAAGCTTTT
>SLMY01000172.1 GCA_007133255.1 Clostridiales bacterium | reverse complement strand
TCTTTGCCAGCTGAACCAGGAAGCAGGCGAGCATAACAGGCGGTAGGAGCGGAAACTTTTTGAATGTTCTTTACCCCTTTGATATGGCCAAGTCCGGCTTTTTCCAGATTAGGCAGACGCAGCGGCTCAGATCTTTTGGCGATATGCCCAAGTGTATGAGCACCGCTGTCTCCATACTTTGCCGCGTCAGGAGCCGCGCCTATGCCAACACTATCCAGTACAATGATGATTATTCGTCTGTTCATGCTTACTCCTTTTAGATGAGATCGATCATAACAGGCCGTGTTTCAGCTGGTTCAAGGGTAATTTTTATTGCCTGCCGCAGTTTATCTTCTGCGGTCTTGGCCTGCTGTTCACTTTGCGTGTAGATTTCCAGAATCGATTCACCTGCGCTGATTTTATCACCCAGGCGTTTATGAAAAATAAAGCCCGCGGCGGGATCTATCGTGTCATTTTTCTTTTTTCTGCCGCCGCCGGTTTCTATAAAGGCCTGACCGATATCAGCTGTCCGCATGCTTGAAAGGTATCCAGCTGCTCGCGCTGCCAATACCTGCCTGACCTTTGCCTGCGGGAAAAGCCGATAGTCATTTATAACATCAGCGTTGCCCTTCTGCGCTGTTATAAGTTTTGACAGGCAATTGAGCCCTTCGCCGTTCTTAATTTTGTCTCGCAGCAGCTGGCCGGCTTCATCAGGCGACTTGCAGCGATCAGCCAGGCACAGCAGCTGACTGCCAAGTGTCAAGGTTACATCCAGAAGATCACCAGTCATGTTTCCCTTCAGCACTTCAATTGCCTCAATGACTTCCAGACTATTGCCCACATAACTTCCCAGCGGCTGATCCATGCGGCTGATCACAGCTTTTACCTTGCGGCCCACCTGCTGGCCGATCGCGGTCATGGCAGCGGCCAGGGCTCTGGCGTCCCGCTCGTTTCGCATGAACGCGCCGCTGCCGCATTTAACATCCAGTACAATGGCATCAGCTCCGGCCGCGATTTTCTTGCTCATAATACTGGCTGCTATCAGAGGGATACTGTCAATCGTTCCTGTCACATCACGCAGGGCGTAGAGTTTGCGGTCAGCCGGCGTGAGGTTGTCAGTTTGTGACAATATCGCCATTTTAATCTCTTTTGCCTGATGGACAGCTTGTTCTTCTGAAAGATCTGTCTCAAAACCCGGGATGGACTCAAGTTTGTCAATGGTACCGCCGGTAAAACCAAGGCCACGGCCAGACATCTTGATAATCGGAACGTCACAGGCCGCGATCAGCGGAACCAGAATCAGGGTTGTTGTATCCGCGACGCCCCCTGTACTGTGTTTGTCTACTTTAATCCCGGGGACAATGTCCAGATTAAGCTGGTGGCCCGAATGAGCCATAGCCATTGTCATATCAGCCGTTTCCTGGTCATCAAGCCCCTTGATAAACATGGCCATCAGCATCGCTGATACTTGATAATCTGCCCAGCTGTCATCACTGACACCTTTGATGAAGGTCGCCATTTCCTGCTGATTCAGTTTTTGCCCGTTTCTTTTTTTTATGATCAGGTCGACTGGGTTCATAGGCTGTAACAGCCGCGAAAACCGTTCGCTTCAAAACGTCTTTGGCCATAACTCAAATGAGCTTAGTTTTAGATCTGAAATAATGTCATCTGATGCCTGTATCCTAAAATTTGAAGCAATTAATTTAGCGGCCTGTCTCCTTTCTTTAAAACGATGCTCGAAACTTTGAATATAATGTGTGTATCTAAACCTAAGATTAACTCTAATTGATATCATCATATCATAGACAGGGACCAGCAGATCAGGCGCTTTCAACAACAGGTTGGCATGACCTTGATTAAGTATCTGCCGCGCCTGTTTTACATTAATCTGCCATTTTCATGTTTTATAGCTGTGAAAATCGAGCTAATTGCGATGTTTGCAAAGCATTGAAATAGAAGGGCGCGCGGGGCCTGCAAAAATAATTTTTTCCCATACCAGCCTCGAAAGAGACTGGTACTTGTATGATAGCGGAAACGAAAGGATTCTATTTATGAAACCTTAAAATTCCACCCATTAAGTCAAAATTAATGGAAGCAAGCCCTCAGCAGTGTTATAATAAAAGTCGATAAACCACCATAACACAGATGTTCGAGGAGGATGCTTCCATGGCTATTATAGCACAAATTTCTCTTTTCAGTTGGGGAAATGACATAGAAGACTTGTTCATGTGATCTGGATGCTCACGAACACCCGCTGATCCAACTAACGCAGATAGCAAAACTAGATAACGAAAGAGATATAGAGATCGAAAGGGATAAGCTATGAAAAAAATTATCAAAAACAACCTGTTCTTAATACTGATTTTGTGTATGGTCGCGTTTTCTTTTATACTGCCGTCACCGGGCCTCTTCATCAAGGATATCGGTATACTGCCGGTACTTACATTTCTGGCTATGTTCCTTTCAGGGTTGTCACTTTCTTTTGACAGCCTGATGGACAGCTTTAAGAACAGCAAGCTCATTTTGCTTTCTGTGTTTGTTGCCTTTGTGATCTTCCCAGCTGTTTCTTTCCTTCTGGCCAGATTATTTTTTTCCCAGTCCTATGAAGCATTCGTTGGCGCGATGATCATATCTACCCAGGCCAGTACCGTAACTTCCGCAATCGTTCTGACAATGGCTGCCAAAGGTAACATCTCACTTGCGATTGTAATCACAATCGTCAACAATCTGTTATCTGCTTTCGTAACCCCGCCTCTGCTCGGATTCTTTCTCTCACTGGATCGCCCTATAGAATTCAATGTTCTGGAAATGATCTTAAACCTGGTTATGGTCCTAATTGTCCCGATTATCCTGGCACAGTTTTGCATGCGACTTTTTCGAAACTTCTTTACTTTGCTTAATAAGCGAAAGAAAATTCTAGCAAATATTATTATTCTTCTTTTTGTCATGATC
>SLMY01000039.1 GCA_007133255.1 Clostridiales bacterium | reverse complement strand
TGACGCGATTAAGTGGATTCGCGGGCAGTATGGTAACACCGTACTGGTGGGAGCCGGTAATGTTGTAGATGCCGAAGGTTTTCGCTATCTGGTGGACGCGGGCGCGGATTTTGTTAAAGTCGGAATAGGCGGCGGCTCTATCTGTATAACGCGTGAACAGAAAGGTATTGGCTGTGGCCAGGCATCAGCGGTTCTGGCTGTGGCTGAGGCACGAAACGCCTATTATCTGGAAACGGGCATCTATGTGCCGATCTGTTCTGATGGCGGCATTGTTCATGACTATCATATGACGCTGGCATTGGCAATGGGCGCCGACTTTATTATGCTCGGCCGGTATTTCGCCAGATTTGACGAGAGCCCGACCCGCAGACTTCTGGTCAATGGTACTTATGTTAAAGAGTACTGGGGGGAAGGTTCTAACAGGGCCCGCAACTGGCAGCGTTATGCTGACGGGGTTAATATGGATCAGAAGATGTCTTTCGAAGAAGGTGTTGACTCATATGTTCCTTATGCCGGCAAGCTCAAGGATAATCTGGACTTGTCAGTAGCGAAAATGAAAGCGACAATGTGCGCCTGCGGTGCTTTGTCGATTGATCAGCTGCAGGAAAAAGCAAGATTGGTGGTCATTTCTTCAACCAGCATTGTTGAAGGCGGTGCCCACGATGTTATACAAAAAGAAAGTGAGCGCCGGACATAATACGGGCAAAAGCACATTTATCGGATTTTGAGAGGAGACTATCACATGGCTGAAAAATTTTATGATATGACTTACGATGGGATAAAGAAACTGCAGGATGAGCTGGAACATCGCAAAACGGTTGTGGCTGCTGAAATCGCTGAGCGATTGAAAGAAGCAAGATCGCTGGGTGATCTTTCCGAAAACTCGGAATACGATGATGCCAAGAACGCGCAGGCTGAAAATGAGATGCAGATTATGGAAATAGAATCGACACTCAAGAAAGCGCGCGTAATAGATGAAGAAGAGATCAGTAAAACCAAAGTGACTTTAGGTGCCAAGATAAAGATTCGCGACGAAGAGTCGCGCGAAGAAATGGAATATGTGCTTGTCAGCAACAAGGAAGAAGATATCTTCAATAACAAGATTTCCAGTGATTCACCTTTAGGCTCGGCTATTGTCGGGAAAAAACGGAATCAGGTTGTAGACGTCAATACCCCCATGGGTGTGTTGCGCTATAAAATCATGAAGATTTCTAAACCGGACTAGCAGGCCTCGCTGGTTTGAATGCATAACCCCGCACCGGTTTGCATTGCGGCAGATCGGTGCTTTTCTAATGGGAGGTAAAGGATGGAATTAGATAATAGAGATCAGAGTATTCAGCGAAATAAGGAATCAAACAACGATTCTGGCAAAGATCATCAGGATCAAAATAGCCGCCAGGAACCGGATTTACAGGAGCAGACACGGATCAGGCTTGAAAAACTGACGCAGCTTCAAACTTCAGGGCAGGATCCGTTTAACCAGGTTCAGTACCCGGTCTCTCATTACAGCCAGGACATACTTGACCGTTTTGATGAGCTGGAAAACCAAGAAGTTTTTGTCGCTGGCCGTCTGATGAGTAAACGCGGGATGGGTAAAGTCAGCTTTTGTGATCTGGCAGACAGCCGCGGGCGTATCCAGCTGTTTACAAAAATTGACGCGCTGGGTGCAGACATATATAAGCAGTGGCAGCAGCTCGATATAGGCGATCTGGTAGGTGTCAGGGGAACGGTTTTTCGCACCAAACGGGGTGAGATATCAATAAAGACCGTTGACTATACCTTACTGGCTAAAGCCCTGAAACCACTGCCTGAGAAGTATCATGGCCTGAAAGATACTGATACACGCTACCGGCAGCGTTATCTGGACCTGATTGTCAATCCGGAAGTGAAGCAGACTTTCTATAAAAGAAGTCTTATTCTGAAAACGCTGCGCCAGGAACTGGACAACCGGTCCTTTATTGAAGTTGAAACGCCTATTCTCAACAGTATTCCCGGCGGCGCGGCGGCCAGACCGTTTATCACGCACCATAACGCGCTGGACCTTGACCTTTACCTTCGCATCGCGCCTGAGCTTTATCTGAAGCGCTTGATCGTGGGTGGATTTGATCGTGTGTATGAGATAGGCAGACAGTTTAGAAATGAAGGTTTATCGATTAAGCATAACCCTGAGTTTACCCTGCTTGAGCTGTATCAGGCTTATACAGATTATAAGGGCATGATGGAACTGACTGAGCAGTTAATCCAGGCGGCAGCGCTTGCTGTTAATCAGGACACAAACATTACCTATCAGGAACAGACGATCAATTTAGCTCCGCCTTATCTGCGCCTTTCTATGAGCGACGCGATCAAACAGTATGCCGGTGTTGATTTTGATTTGATTGAGAATACTGAGGACGCAAGAAAGGCGGCGGCACAGGCTGGCCTGGCTGATATAGACCCCAAATGGTCGCGCGGCGATTTAATGAATGCCTGTTTTGAAGCTTTTTGTGAACCTGAACTGATCCAGCCTACTTTTATATATGACTATCCGCTTGAGCTGTCACCGCTTACCAAGAAGAAACCGGGAAAACCGCACCTGACTGAACGGTTTGAGCTGTTTATTTTCGGCCGTGAGTTCGCGAATGCCTACTCTGAACTGAATGATCCGCAGGATCAGCGCGAACGCTTCGCCATGCAGGCAGATAAACGAGCCGCTGGAGATGAAGAAGCGAATCTCACAGATGAAGATTTCTGCCAGGCTTTGGAATACGGTATGCCGCCCACCGGCGGGCTGGGTATTGGGATTGACCGGTTGGTGATGCTGCTGACAAACAGCGCTTCAATCCGCGATGTTCTTTTGTTTCCAACCATGAAACCGCTGCGGTAAAAGTATTTGTTTGTTTCAAAGTTCTTAACATTTGCACACATTTGAGCCATATGCCTTTAATATAATACCATCG
>SLMY01000076.1 GCA_007133255.1 Clostridiales bacterium | reverse complement strand
TGAATGTCCATAATCTATTGCCTGCAGGCGGGCTTTGTCGAGTGACAGCACAAGGTCGCCCAGCGGCAGAACAAAGTCAGGCAGAAAGGTCAGGTCAAAATCGCTGATGGCCAGCTGTGCTTCTGGCCTGCCTTGGTCAAATTCAAGCAGCGGGAAAGAAAGTACATCAGTTATCTGGTCTATTTGCCGTGTCTCACGGTTCATCCGGCGCATCAGACGCGGACCGGCCCAGATAACAGTCAGCTGCGGCTCAACAGCCGCGCCTTCAAAGCGGATAGCTGGAAGGATCTTTTCACCTGCTTGTCTCAGTACCCGTTTGGTCAGCTGATTCCAGGCGCTTACAGGATATTTACTTTGCCGGTTGACGTGACGAACGATCATCTGGATAGGCGATCCTTTCATGAAAATGTCCGGCGAATACCTGCATGAACGCTTTGATAATCAATTGCAGATCTCTAAAGCTCAGGCCTGACTCCGCCAGCTGGTCCTGGTCGGTTTTCGTTTTAATTATTTTCCTAAGCAGTTCTTCGGTTTCATTCATGGTGCTGATATTGCTTGATTTCATCGCTGCTTCCAGTGAATCAGCCAGCATCACAATCGCGGACTCACGACTGGACGGGATTGGACAGTGGTAACGATAGTCATCGGCAAGGGGCTCCGGCATGCTGCCGTCCTGCGCCATCTTTTTCGCTTTATGATAAAAATAGGCCTGCGACGTTGAACCATGATGTTCATGTATAATGCGCAGAATCGCTGACGGCAGCCGGTAACGCCTGCCAATCCGCAGTCCCGCGTCCGGGTGCGCTAAAATAATCTTCGCGCTTTGCTCCGGCATCATATGGTCATGCGGGTTCTCACCTTCCTGGTTCTCGATAAACAAATGCGGGTTCTCAAGCTTGCCGATATCGTGATAATACGAACCGACACGGGCCAGCAGCGGATTAGCGCCGACAGCGGAAGCTGCCGCGTCTGAAAGATTGGCTACCATCATGCTGTGCTGCGACGTGCCGGGAGCCTCAACAAACAACCGGCGCAGCAGCGGGTGCCCGGGCTGCGAAAGCTCAATAAGCCGCAGCGGTGATACGGTGTTAAACAGCATCTCAAACAAAGGCATAATACCAATCGCGGCAATAACTGACAGCGCGCCGCTGAAGGCGGTATAGGCGCAGTTGATCGAAATATTGGTCCAGCTGTCCTTCTGCAGCAGGCCCAGTGAGAATGTCACCAGGAAATTGATGCCGGCTGTCGCCAGGATAATGATCGCGTAATTATCCTTCCTGATAATCCCTTTCGTGAACAAGGCGGCCACAATGCTGCCGCTGATCGCGACAATCAGAAAAACAGGATCGAAATTGGTAATTGGAAAAACAAGCGCGATCAGGAGAAAAGAAAGAATCACCGAGGCACGGAAACTAAAGTAAACCGCGATCAGCACGGCCGCGAAATAGATGGGCGGCGCCAGCGGCAGCTGCCGGCCAATATAGGCAGAAACCAGGAACGGGATCAGCAGGGCCAGCAGCAAAGCACCGTAGTCGTTGCGGTTCATAAGCAGCTCATGGTCATAGTTACTCAAATAGAACCAGGCGATGACCAGCAGCAGCAGCAGCAGCAGCATGATACCGGTAAAATGCTGATAATCAAAGCTGCCATCATCAATCAATGACAGCTCAAGCAGCAGCGTATAGGTTTCATCCGTAACGATTTCACCTAGTGATACGATACGGCTGCCCTTCTCGATCATGACCGGATTATTCTGAACTGTATCGTAAGCGGCCTGCCTGGCGTTTTCAGTCGCTACATGGTCAAAGACAACATTAGGGCGCAGCAACTGCGCCAAAGACCGCTCAATCAGGGACGCGTCCTCACGAAAATAGGCCATTGAGTCTTCCAGCGCGTCTATTTTCTCGCTGATCGCGTTGCGCAGTCCCGACTGGTCAACGGTTTGAGCCATAATCAGGTTTGTCAGTGACTGTATGTGGCCTTTGATACTATTGTAGCGGTCATCGCTGATCATCGCGAAACTCAGCGCGTCTTCCTGGTTCATGATGATCTGCAGTTCATCGTCCAGGCGCAGCTGTATTTCCTCAGCGACGATATTCGGATTCACTGGCGGCTGAGCCGGCTCATCAAGTTCATCTGTCTCATCAACTGGATCGGCCACCGTTTCCTCATCGTTAAAATCCGGCGGCGGTGTAGGTGTAGGCGTTGGCAGCGGCGGGTCTTCCCTGACTTCATCGAGGATCAAAAAGAAATGGTCTACCCGCTGCCTGACTTCACTGACGATCTGTTCTGAACGAAGCATCACATCGGAAACCGCGGCCGCGGCGACAGCGGCCCTTAAATCGGTCTCCTGCCGATCACGAATACTTCTTGGCGCTGTCAGGTCATAGGGACTCGCGTCCCCCGGCGCGATCGCGTATCGCTGCGGAATGGACGCGTAGTAAACTGTCATGACAACAGCGAAAAAAAGTACGATCAGCACAAGGCCCCACAAAGCACGTTTGAATCGTCGTGATAGCTTCATGTTTTCAGCCTCCTTTGATACCAGCTTTTTCATAGGCTCTTACAATTCGCTGAACCAGCGGATTTCTGACCACATCGCGTTGTGTCAGTTCTATAAAGGACAAGCCTTCAACACCCATTAAAATACGCCTTGCCTCTTTCAGGCCGCTTCGCTTGTCTGGCGGCAGATCAATCTGCGTGATATCACCTGTGACAACTGCTCGCGAGTTAAAGCCGATTCTGGTTAAAAACATTTTCATCTGCTCAGGCGTAGTGTTCTGGGCCTCATCAAGAATGACGAACGCCTCGTCAAGCGTCCGGCCCCGCATATAGGCCAGCGGCGAGACTTCAATCAAACCTTTCTCAAGGTTACTCATATAGCTTTCAGCGCCCATCAGCTCGTGCAGCGCGTCATAAACCGGCCGCATGTAGGGGTCTACTTTCGTCTGCAGATCACCCGGCAGAAAGCCAAGCTTCTCACCTGCCTCCACGGCAGGCCGGGTCAGAATGATCCGTGATACTTCACGAGCCCGGAAGGCGTTGACAGCCAGGGCGACAGCCAGAAAAGTCTTGCCGGTACCGGCTGGCCCGATTGAGAAAGTGATTTCATGTTTGCGGATCGCGTCTACATATTTTCTCTGACCCAGTGTTTTACTCCTAATGGCCCGTCCTTTGGCTGTGACACAGACACAATCAGGTGTATACCCGAACACCTGCTCCAGGTTGCCTTCACGAGCTGTATCAGTCAGATAGGTAACCAGCTGCAAAGTGATTGGCTGACCTTGCCGGCTAAGCTCAAGCAACCGTTCACAGACAGCGGCGGCACGGGCAAGGTTTTCTTCCTGGCCGTGCAGGACAAGGCCGGCTGTGTTCATATCTATACTGACTTCCATCTGCTGTTCAATCACTTCCAGATGTCCATTACAGCTGCCGAAAACCTCTTGGGCAACAGCGGTATTCTCTACGGTGATTTGTCTTTCCATGCGTTTCTCCTGTTTGATTGTTTCATTCTTTTTTCCCCGGTTTTTCTTCGTAAGCGCCCGGCAACACGTATCTTGGTACGGTCTGGCTTCAACTGAAAGTCCGCCTGCTTTTGCGGCGGCGCGCCGGCAAGCTTGTTTAGTTGTCTTCAGGCTGCAGAAGATCAATCTGGAACGCGATGCTGTCCTCACTAAGTGCCGGAATAGTGAGTTCGGGCAGCGTAGAAAAACGGATATCATACTGGTCATTTTGAAACTGGGGGTCATTGGTAACCGATCGGCGGATAGACTCCAGGTAAGAAAGGATATAGTCTTCCTTCTGCGGATCTGTGATCGCTTTAATCACAAATGTGCTTTCGCGGTTATAGCCGTTGCCATTAATGATGATCACTGAACCGCTGGCTCTGATCTCAGACGTGGCAACCAGACGCTCGTCGTTAATTGAAACGGCCTGGGCACCTAATGCTCTCAGCTCATTAACAAACTGCCGCAGGACACTGTCCCTGATCATATGGTTCTCTGCTGTTGACAGACGAATTTCAAGGCCGTAGTTTCTGACTTCTCTGAGACCGGCGAAAATGGCCGCTCTTTCTTTTTCCCTGAGAATTGAATCAACCTGGGCACTGCCGGATGCTTTATCATCTTCGAGGATATCGATATACTGATACAATTCTGTATTTCGGTTCTGCAGCTCAACATTCTTGTTGGCGTATTCTATGAGTTTTGTCTGCAGCTCTTCCAGATTCTGCTCAGAGATCTGGTCAGCGTTGACGTTTTTCATCTGCAGGGCGATCAATATGCCCAACACCAGGCAGACAACAGTAAAGGTTACAGTTTTGATTATTCCAGTTTTCATTAGCGTACAACCTCCAGACGGTTGATAAAAGGCTCCAGGTTATTCGCGTCCGCGAAAGGCGGAATCACAACTTCTTCCAGCTGTTCGACAATGACAATCAGATCAATGCCCGGCATCGCCCGGATGGAAAGCGTGGGATCCTGATGGATAGCGGCCGCGAGCGCTTCCGGATTACCGCGGGCCTCAATCACATAAGGGGGTGTCAGGCGCTGCTGATTACACAAGATAGTAGGCCCGATACAGTAGATGTAAGATGAGTTCACAATACGCTGCTGATTAACCGAAAAAGCCGCGGCGCCGGCGTTTCGCAGCAGGTCCAGTACATGGCGGATATCGCCGTCATGTACAATTGAGTCCTCGGTATCAAGAAATATATCATAGTCAGGCTTATCATTGAGCGTAATCCTTACGCCCTCGCCGCTGACTTGCGTAAAACCGGCGAGCATGCGGGTAAACCGCAGTTCTTCAAGAATACCTTCCTGGCCTTCACGCTGCAGCAGATCAGCGATCGCGTCTTCCTGACGCTGTAACAACTGCCGGTTTTCTTCCGTCAGCCGTTCAAACTGCTCTTCATAAAGTCTCAGGTCTTCCTGGCGCTGGCGGTACCGGGTCTCAAGATCACTTCTTCTGAACTCGGCCCGCACGGTCTGCACGTGGCTGGTGACGATGCTGCCGATGATCAGCAGCAGCACAAAGAGCAGGGTACTGGTTTTTGAGAATCTCAAAGTTCGCCTGCGTTTCATCTTTTTATGCCAGTTTTCTCGTAGTTTTCTCATTTACGGTCGCACAGCCGGGGCTGTGCTGTCTCTCCTTTATAAACGCGTTAGCGGTATGGGTCATCGTTTCGCTGTATGGTTTCAGTCGGGCCGTGATTGGGCGCCGGCTGTCATTCATTCCTAGCCAAGTTGAGTCAGCAGGTCAGTAAAATAGGACGGCAGCGGCGCTGTTACGGTCATCTGACGCTGCTTCGCGGGATGCTTGAAAGTCAGCTTGCCGGCATGAAGTGCCTGGCCTTTCAGGTCATAGCTTTTTCTTCCCGGCGCGTATATGGGATCACCCAGTACCGGGTGGCCGATATATTTACAGTGAACCCTGATTTGATGTGTTCGCCCCGACTCCAGGCCTACTTCCAGGTGCGTTGCCTCATGAAGCCGCTTCAGAACCTTGAAATTCGTAATCGCCGGTTTGCCGGAAGCCACCACGGCCATGCGCTGCCGATGGCGCGGGTCGCGACCAACAGGGGCTTCTATGCTGCCTTCCTCCGCTTCTACCAGTCCATACACAATCGCCTGATAGACCCGTGCCATTGTATGGCTTCGGATCTGCTCGGCCATCGCGGCATGCACTTTATTATCCTTAACAACCAGCAGCAGTCCTGATGTGTCTTTATCGATCCTGTGAACGATACCGGGTCTGATCACGCCGTTGAGGTCGGACAACCTGCCCTCACAATGATGGAGCAGCGCGTTCACCAGCGTACCCCGGTGATGGCCGGCCGCGGGATGAACAACCATGCCCTGGGGTTTATTGATCACGATCAGCCACTCATCCTCATAGACGATATCAAGCGGTATTTGTTCTGGCTCAACATTCATTTTAACCGCGGGCGGGATATCAACTTCAATTCGCATGCCCGGCCTGATCTTATCTGATGCTTTTGCCGGACCGCCATTAATCAAAACCATGCCATCCACGATCAGCTTCTTGATATAAGAACGCGAAAAATCTCCCAGCTGCTGACTGATAAAAAAGTCAAGGCGGCTGCCCTCATCCTTCTCATAGGCTGTATCAACTGTCAGAATTTTCAGCATGGTCATGGTCCTTCCCAATGAGCGTTGCCGGGCTGTCTGCCTGTCGGCAAACAGATTTTTCCGGTACGCTGTCACAATGATTCAATACTACATTATAACTGTTTTCTGTTATATTTTCTGTATCACTTGTGTCATCGCCTTTAACGGCCTTCTGCCACGGCAGCATCGGCTCATCCAGCAGATGGTGCCGCGTCAGTATCAGCACAATCAGCAGGCCTGTTCCAATGACGATCAGGCTATCAGCCAGATTAAAGGTTGGGAACACATAACGGCCAAAATGAAAATCAAGATAATCGGTGACAGCACCTATGCGGACGCGGTCTACCAGGTTGCCGATACTGCCGGCGGTGATCAAGGACAAAGCCAGCTTCAAGCCTTTATGGCTGATACGATAAATCGCGACCAGCAGAAAAACAGTGATAACAGCCGATACAATTGACAAAAAATAAATGCCCCAGTCCGGCTCGGCCAGAAAACTCCAGGCAGCACCGGGATTTTTCCGGTTAACCAGATAGAAAAAGCCGTCGATGACCACCAGGCGTTCACCCGGCATGATGTCCCGATTAACAACCGCCTTGATGATCTGATCGGCCAAACTCATGATGATGATAATTATTGTGTAGACCATACCCATAAATCCTCTATTCCCTCATATGGCCTGAACCGGTCCGGCCGGCTGACGCCAATTATTCTCTCACTGTATAAAATCGCCTCATGACGAATAACAAGTCCGTCCCAGGGGGCGCGGGCCGCCGTATGGCTCAGCAGCAAAGCCAGGTCTTCTCCACTCATCAGCTGCCGCGGTGAACGGGCCCGCCACATCTGGCGCAGATTATCCTGCCAGTAACCGTAATCCGCGAATTCCATTCCGGTTATCTGACTGGCTGTATCTTCTTCTTGTTCATCAGGCCCGCCAGGGATGATGTCGTGCCGGTCAAGCCGGCTGTCGATTTCTGACAGGTACAGCCAGCCGGGGTCCGGAGCGGCAGGTATAACCGCTTCCAGCAGCGCCAGGTCATAATCACCTGAAAGCACAGCTTGCGCGAAATCAGTGGCCGCCAACGGCTGCTGCTGCCAGCTGACGCCGGCCTGTTCAAGTATCTGGCCAATCTCAGCGGCCAGTAAATGTCTGGCCGCGTCGCCTTCCGGCCAGATCATTGTTAGTGTATAAGCAGTATCTTCCCATTCAGGCGGACTAAAAGACTCAAGTACCGTCAGCGGATCAGGTATCTGCCCTTCCAGCAAACCGGTACGGATGGTCAGCGGAATCTGGGCTGTCTCTCCCAGGGGATGCTGCAGATTTTGATAAAACTGCCGGCTGACCAAATGTTTCAGCGACAAAAAACGTGACTCAGACGCCAGAAAAGAACCTGAAGCGGTGTTGTATGATAAAAAGACCTGCCGGCTGCCGGAAAAAGACCTGAACCGCAGACTGGACCGGGGCTGGTACTGCTGATAAAGATCAGCGTCAAGAAAAACCAGATCGATTTCATCGGATGAAAACCCCCTCAGCGCGGCTCTTATATCGGGATAAGGGCGCACACTGATCTGACGCAGCTCAGAATGATCATCCGAAGGCTGGGCTTTCGATAATAAAAGGACTTGCTCATCGGTCCATTCACGCATCGCGAAAAGCCCTGTTCCCGGAATCAGGTCATTGGCCCGCTGATCCAGATAAGCCGCCGGCAGCACCGGGAAAGTAAGCTGATAAGCCAGCCAGGGCTGCGGTTCACTCAGCTCAAGGATCAGCGTATAGTCATCTTCTGCCGTCATGCCGGTAATAGAGCCAAGACCAGCGGCATACGGTGACTGTTCCGGATGATCAAGAATGTAGGCGATACAGGCCGCCACATCAGGTGCTGTTACAGGCTCGCCGTGATGAAAAACTTCACCGCGTGCCAGACGCACAGTCACCTGCGTGGAATCAGCCGGATCAGACAGGCTGTCTGCCAGGCGCGGCTGCAAAGACTGGTCATCCATCACCGCAAACAAACCTTCGAATACAAGATCAAACACAGCTTTTTCGGACCGGCTCTCGACAAGCAGCGGATGGTTTTGGCTATCGAGCGGCCACCATAAGCGCAAAGTACCGCCTGGCTGTGAAGGTCTTCGCTGAAATGGGTCTGTCAGATCAGGCCCGCCATTTCGCGCCTCATCATCAGGTATGTCTGTATCTGTCGGCTGAGTCTGGTTGCCGGTTGTGACAGGCGGCATCTCTTCTTCTGGCGTCGTCGGCTCTCCGGCCAGACAGCCGGCAGCAAAAAAAGCCAGCGCGATCGCGCACAGGCAAAAAGCAGCGAACCTGAACAGGTTAGCTGATCGCCGCGGCTGAAACAGCCTGTCTTTCTGACTGAATTTATAACTGACTATCATATGATAACCTGATCTGGTTAACCTCTATTCATGTTCTTGAACACTAATGCGTTCAATTTGCTCAGCTTTTCCGGTTGCTTCATCAATCCTGACGGCAACAGCCGATAAACCGGCAGGCCCCTTCGCGCAGGCATAAGGTGATGGCAAGCGCTCAACAAAGCGCCGCAGCGATGAAGCGACTTCCATGCCGATAATGCTGTTAAGCGGGCCTGTCATACCAACATCTGTGATATAGGCAGTCCCTTTTTCAAGAATTTTCTCATCTGCCGTCTGTACATGTGTATGGGTGCCGGCAACCAGCGATACACGGCCATCCAGATAATAACCCATCGCGTTTTTTTCAGATGAAGCCTCAGCATGAAAGTCAACAACCGTCATGCGGATATTTTGTTCCTGTTTGATTGTCGTCAGCACTTTATCGGCTGCGGCAAAGGGGTCATCTGCCTGGTCCATAAACACACGTCCCAGCAGATTCACAACCAGTACTTTTCCTTTTTTATGATGGACAACCGCGTACGAAAGACCCGGCCATGCTTTTGGGACATTCATCGGCCTGATCAGAAACGGTATATGGTCAGCTGTATGAAGCAGATCACGCTTCGACCAGCTGTGATTACCAAGTGTCAGTATATCAACACCGGCGTTATTTATCTCATGCGCCAGATCCTGGGTTAAACCTAGTCCGGCAGCGGCGTTTTCAGCATTGGCGATGCAAAGATCAATCTGATAACGCTCCTTGAGAGCCGGCAGCTTCGCTTTCAAAATCCTGCGGCCCGAAGAACCCACCAGATCACCAATAAAAAGTATATTCAAATGCACGCCTCCTATTTTTAGAGTAGCTCTATTCTATCATATTTTAACGGGTTATGCCGAACCTGTGTTTGTGGTTATAAAGGCCGTCATTCAGGCAAAAAAAAGCGGCAGCGAATGCTGCCGCATGTATTATGCTTGTCCTATCCGTACAGGTGACGCCTTACTTGGCGAATTCTGTTACTCGTGTCTCCCTGATAATATGTACCTTGATCTGACCGGGATAATCAAGTTCGTCTTCAATTCTTTTACAAATCTCACGAGCTTTCAAGATCATCTCGTCATCACGTACATTATCGGGTTTGACCATGACTCTGATTTCTCTTCCTGCCTGGATGGCATAAGATTTCTCAACACCTTCAAAGTCATTGGCGATTTCCTCAAGTTTCTGAATGCGCTTGATGTAAGTCTCAAGGTTTTCGCGTCTCGCGCCGGGCCTGGCAGCTGATATGGCATCAGCCGCGGCGATCAGTACTGAGATCAGCGAAGTGGCCTCAACGTCTCCGTGATGTGATTCTATCGCGTTAACCACATCTTTACTCTCTTTGTATTTTCTAGCAATCTCGGCTCCGAGTGAGATATGCGATCCTTCCATCTCAAAATCGGCTGCTTTACCAAGGTCATGCAGTAATCCCGCACGTTTGGCCAGCATCACGTCCAACTCAAGTTCCGCCGCCATCATGCCGGCAAGCCAGCAGACTTCTATCGAATGCTGCAGAACGTTTTGTCCGTAACTGGTCCGGTAACGCAGTTTACCCAGTAATTTCACAATTTCCGGGTGCAGTCCCATAATACCTGTCTCAAACACCGCGCGGTCGCCTTCCTGTTTTATTGTCGCGTCAACTTCCTTGCGGGCTTTTTCTACCATTTCTTCAATTCTCGCCGGATGGATACGGCCATCAATAATCAGTTTATCAATGGTAATCCGCGCTATTTCCCGGCGAATCGGGTCAAAACTGGATAAAATGACAGCTTCCGGGGTATCATCGATAATCAGATCGACACCGGTCATTGTTTCAATAGCCCGGATATTGCGGCCTTCACGACCAATAATACGACCCTTCATTTCATCATTCGGCAAGTTTACAACCGAAACAGTTGATTCAGACACATAATCGGCGGCATAACGCTGGATTGAACTGACAATAATGTCTTTAGCCACTTTGTCAGCGTCTTCCCTGGCCGCTTCTTCCATCTGTCTGAGCATAATAGCCATATCATGCCTGTAAGTCTCTCTGGCTTCGTCGAGCACCAGGTTTTTGGCGTCTTCTACGGTCAGGCTGGATATACGTTCAAGTTCAATCACTTTTTGTTTTTCCAGTTCGCGAGCACGTTCTTCTAGTGCCAGCACATCGCTGACCCGCGATTCCAAAGCTTCTTCCTTCTGCTCAAATGTCTCGATTTTTCGCTCATGCGCTTCTTCTTTTTGTTCCAGGCGATTTCTTTCGCGCTGCAACTCACTTTTCTTGTCGCGCACATCTTTCTCAAATTCAATTCTTGCTTTGTGTATCTCTTCCTTCGCCTGAAGCAAGAGTTCTCTTTTTCTGTTTTCCGCGGTTTTCTGAGCTTCACCTATTGTATTAGCAGCATCTGTCTCAGCTTTCTCTAGAGAAGCCTCAATTTCTTGCGCTCTTTTGCTATAACCTAAACGATAAAAGACAATCGTTAACGTCACAGCCAATATTCCACCCAGAATTAAACCGACTATTAAAGATATTAGCCAGTCTATGGCAATCACCTCCAGTATTTATTTTTCAAGTTGCAAGTTAATTTCCTGTAACTAAGGATGATAAGCATCCATTTCATTCTATAGAACCAGACAGGTATCTGTCAACAAAGAAAATGGCCCGACCGCATATTGGCCAGACCATTTTCTGATTATTTTAGTCTTATTTCATTCAGAGAGGGCAATCTGCCTCCCTGATAAAAGCAAACAGGCATAAATCTCGATCCATTTATAAATTGTGTTCAAATAAAGAATCTTGCGGCTGATATCAATCACTGTCCGCCAAGCCTGCTATGCTTCACCGGTTTCTTTCTTTTCTTCCAGAATAGAATCGGGATAAATCTCCCGCCGGCGGTAGGTTGTATGCAGCAGCTCATGCGACAGATGGCCGCCTGGCTCACCCAGATAATCATCATACAGCTTCTGCAGATCTTTGTTCTTATGC
>SLMY01000269.1 GCA_007133255.1 Clostridiales bacterium | reverse complement strand
GATGATATCGATGCTATTGGGTTTGATAACTTTATTGATTGTGTCTGATAATAACGCTTGACATTATTACCGTGACTTTCTACAGGATACTGGCTGCGCGTGCAAAATAAGTATGATACCGTGATGACGGCCATATCATCTGCTCCTGGGTCCTCGGCGCACGGCACCTGCGGAAGCGTCGCAAATGACACAGCCGTCATCTGTGTTGTAAGCTGGCTCTGGTTTCATGGTAGTGACTAAGTAGGAGTGATGGTTGTTTGTCTAAACTGGCTTGACACACACTGCGGATCGCAGTACACTTATACCATAGTGTGCCCGGGCACGGGGAGTCCCTGCAGATTGAAAACATACTCGCTTGCTCTAGATGTGGTGTGTTTCAGACCGGACAGCGAAAATTAAGCATACCAGGTGAGTTCATGAGTGTATCGATTCGGGAAATAGCAAAAATGGCAGGTGTCTCACGCGGCACAGTTGACCGCGCTTTAAATGATCGTCCTGGTATTAATCCTGATTTGAAAGCCAGAATTCTCAAGATTGCCCGTGATGTGGATTATCGGTCGAATAGGGCTGGCCTCATGCTTGGACTGCGAAAAAAGCTGCTTTGCTTTGGTATCCAGATGCCGTCAGAGGGAAATGATTTTTTTATTGATGTGCGGCGCGGCATCCGTGAGGCGGTTCATGAACTGGCAGATTTTGGCCTATCCGTAAAAATTCTGACCATGAAGGGTTTTTCAGTTGAAAAGCAGCTTGACCAGATCAGGCAGCTGCTGGATGAGGGTATACAAGGGCTCATTTTCGTACCCATTGATCATCCGAAAATCACGGCGTTGCTTGATGAGCTGCAGGAAAAGCAAATTCCAGTCATGACCTTCAATAATGATATTGAACATGGCTGCCGTCTCAGTTATGTCGGCAACGATTATATCGCCAGCGGACAGACCGCGGCAGGGCTGATCGGGCTGCTTTCAGACGGAAAGCCTTTAAAGACTTTGATTATGACAGGCTCGGTTCAGGTACTGGGCCATAACCAGCGAATCTCAGGATTTCATCAGGTCATAAAAAAATATTATCCGTCGGTTGAGATTGTTGATGTGCTCGAATGCCAGGATGATGACCAGACCGCTGGTGAGAAAGTGAGTGAGGCACTTGAGCGATGGCCGCATCTGCAGGCGATTTATCTGACTGCCGGCGGTGTGGCCGGCGCCTGCGAAGCGATTCGACGTAAAGGTTATGCCGGAAAAATCAAAGTTGTCTCATTTGATCTGACTGCCAGAACCCAGGCTTTTCTAAAGGAAGGCCTGATCACCGCGACCATTGAGCAGGAACCCTATCAGCAAGGATACAGGCCGGTGAAATTATTGTTCGATTATCTACTGGACGGAACCAAACCGCCACAGCGCTGCCTGACGCATAATCGAATTTTAATCAGAGAACATATGTTAATTTCGGACACGATCGGAACGGACGTTCCGTCGAAAGAATAAAATGGATCCGCGGAGACGCGAAAAAATGAAATGGAAACCGCAGAGATGCAAAAACGGAGGTAACGACCATGAAACAATTTTATCCGGACATTCCTAAGATTACATTTGAAGGCAGCAAAACAGAAAATCCGCTCGCGTTTCGCTATTATAATCCCGAAGAAACAGTAGCAGGCAAAACTATGCGTGAACACTTGCGTTTCGCTATGTCCTACTGGCACACCATGGTGGCAGAAGGTACTGATATGTTTGGAGTGGGAACTGTCAGCAAAGACTATGGCGCTGATGATCCTATGCAGCAGGCAAAAAATAAAGCCTATGCCGCGTTTGAGCTGATGGACAAATTGAATATTGATTATTACTGTTTTCATGACCGTGATGTAGCTCCGGAAGGCGCTACTCTGGCTGAATCGAATCAGCGGCTTGATGAGATTACCGATCTGATGCTTGAGCTGCAGACAAAATATAACAAGAAAGTGCTGTGGGGAACGGCTAATCTGTTCAGCAACCCGCGCTACCGGCATGGCGCCGGCACAGCCTGCAGCGCTGATGTGTTCGCGTTCGCCGCGGCTCAGATTAAGAAAGCGATTGAGCTGACAGTCAAGCTTGGCGGTGAAGGTTATGTGTTCTGGGGCGGTCGTGAAGGCTATGAGACGCTGCTCAATACTGATATGAAACTAGAGCGGGAAAACCTGGCCAGGCTGATGCGGATGGCAGTTGATTACGCCCGCAGTATTGGTTTCACAGGTGATTTTTATGTAGAACCGAAACCGAAAGAGCCAACCAAACACCAGTATGATTTTGATGCCGCTACGGTGATCAGTTTTCTGCAGGAGTTTGGCCTGGACAAGGACTTCAAGCTGAATATTGAGGCCAATCACGCGACTCTGGCCGGGCACACTTTCCAGCATGAGTTACGCCTGGCCCGTGAAACCGGTTTCTTTGGATCGGTTGACGCTAACCAGGGTGACTTGCTGCTGGGCTGGGATACAGACCAGTTCCCGACTGATGTTTATGACGCGACCTGGTGCATGTATGAGATTCTCAAAGTCGGCGGCTTCACAAAAGGCGGTCTTAACTTTGATGCCAAGACGCGCCGCGCTTCCAGTACCTTTGAAGATATCTTCATCAGTTATATCGCTGGTATGGACACCTTCGCGCTTGGACTTAAGCTGGCTGATAAAATTATTTCAGACGGCCGTCTGGATCAATTTGTTAAAGAACGTTATGCCAGTTACCAGGAGGGTATCGGCAAGAAAATCCGTGACGGCGCGGTCAGCATGGATGAGCTGGAAAAATACGCGCTGGCAAAAGGTGAAGTCGAGACCGGCACGGGCCGCCAGGAATACCTGGAAGCCATGATCAACAGCCTGATGTTTGGCTGAAGCTGATCAGCCAAACAATATAAAGTTGATTGACCGCGGCGGTCTTGTCATAGCTGGCACAATTAATCTGGCTTTACGGACCGCCGCGGCTAAAACTTGTAGCGCGGCGACTGGGTGATGTTGGATATCATGACAGCAACAGTCCGCGAGTCGCGATGAAAGGGGTTTCAGATGCGAAAAAAATGTTTAATAGGAATTGATGTGGGAACATCCGGCGTGAAGGTGATCGCGCTGGCGTCGGACGGCGCTTTGATCGGTTCCGCTATAGAAGCGTATCCGCTTTATACGCCGAAAGCCGGCTGGACGGAGCAGGATCCTGCTGACTGGTGGTCCGGGACAAAAAAAGCGCTCAAGAAAGTATTGGCGCTTTGTCAGGATTATGAAACGGCCGCGATTGGTCTTTCCGGCCAGATGCACGGCATGGTGGCGCTCGATGCCAATATGCAGGTAGTCCGCAAAGCAATTTTGTGGAATGACCAGCGCACCGACAAACAATGCAAGGAAATAACACAGCTCGCTGGAGGCGAAGCGGGCCTGCTTGCCTTAACCAATAATCAGATGCTGACAGGATACACTGGTGGTAAAATACGCTGGCTGCAGCAAAATGAACCGGAGCTGTATGAGAAAACCCGCTGGATCCTTAATCCGAAAGACTATATTCGCTGGCTTTTGTCCGGTGAACGTCTGACAGAAGTATCCGACGCGTCCGGCACAGGCCTTTATGATGTCAAGAATAATGAATGGAGTTTGAAGCTTCTCGAAAAACTCAGCATTAATCCTGATATGCTGCCGCCTGTCGTAGAATCAACTGCTGTCGCCGGTACTGTCTCAAAGGAAGCGGCCGCTGAAACCGGGCTTATCCAGGGCACACCGATATCGGGCGGCGGCGGTGACGCTGTTATCTCGACAACCGGACTGGGACTTGTCCGTCCCGGCCGCATAGGGGTAACCCTGGGCACGTCCGGTGTTGTCGCCATGGGCCTGCCTGAGTTTATGCCCAATCCGGAAGGCAGCTTACAGGTGTTTCGCGGTAACGCTCCTGATACTTTTACCGCTATGGGTGTTACCCTGGCCGCGGCCGGGTCTTATGAGTGGTTCCGCAACGCGCTGGGCCAGTATGAACGGGTACAGGCCAAAGAACAAGGTAAAAGCGCTTTTTACCTGCTGGACCAGGACGCTGCTAAAACTCCCGCCGGAGCGGATGACCTGATTTTCCTGCCTTATCTCACAGGTGAACGCTGTCCGGTTTTTGATCCGAACGCGCGAGGCGCGTTTGTCGGGTTAACCGGACTGCATGAAAAGGGTCATTTTTCCCGTGCGGTCATGGAAGGTGTCGCTTATTCGCTGCGGCAGGTTTTTGAGCTGATTGTCGGCGCCAACCGCAGCTGGATAGAAGCCGGAGAAGTGGTACTGGCCGGAGGCGGTGCTGTCAGCCCTGTGTGGCGCCAGATTTTCGCCGATGTGTTCCAGCTGCCGGTTCATACGGTTTACGGCAGCGCGGAAGGCGGTTCTTTTGGCGCGGCTTTAGTCGCCGGCGTTACGGCCGGTATCTGGAAAGACTTAAATGAAGCTGTCAAGCTGGTAAAACCTGAAACTGAGACACTGCCTGATCCTGAGAATAAAGCTGTCTACGATAAGCTGTACGGGCGCTATGAGAAACTATATGACGCGCTGAAATTTACGTTTGACGCCTCATAAACGGCTTTTTAACAAGTCAATCGTACGCAATCTCCTTCTAAGCCGAAAGGTTAGATCTTAGCCGAAGGTTTAGACGGGTGGGGTTCACAGTGTATAGGACGACAGGCGTGATCGATATGATTTTCACTCACTTTCTGTTGTCTGGATGATATGACACATAATGCAGCCGGGGCGGCATCAGGCCGCTCCGGCTATATTTATGTTGCTCAAGGCGAATCAACAGCAGGGTTTGATTGATGTTCAGGGCAATCCATTCTATAATAATGTCTTGTCACAAGGCGCGGCTGTCTGGATGTCAAATATCCAGAATGAAAAGGTGAAACGTACATGACTCGTATACTGATGATTGATAATCGAGACTCTTTTGTCTGGAATCTGGTGCGGTATCTGGAAATATTACAGGCTGACACGGATGTTATCCGTTGCGATCAGCTTAATTTTCATGAGATACTGAAGACTCCCTATGATGGTGTTGTGATTTCTCCCGGCCCGGGGATACCGGAGCAGGCGGGCCTTCTGATGCCGCTGCTCGAGCAGCTGAAGGAAACTAAACCATGGGTGCCGCTGCTGGGTGTCTGCCTGGGCCACCAGGCCCTGGCGCGTTTGTTTGGTGCCCGGGTTATCCGCGGCGCCAAACCGATGTACGGCAAACTATCCAATGTGTATCATGACGGCCGCGGCCTTTTTTACTCGCTGCCGAATCCGCTGTCTGTGACACGCTATCACGCGCTGGTCGCTGATCCTGATACAATCCCCGGGTGCCTGACTGTCAGCTGTCGTGCAGAAGACGGGACGATCATGGGGCTTAGACATCAGTCGTTGCCCTACGAAAGTGTGCAGTTTCACCCCGAGGCTGTGTTGACTGAACAGGGACTGGCCATGATCCGGAATTATCTGAGGTGTATCCATGAAGCTTCTGCTTGAAAAATGGCCGGAATGGATTGATCCGGAACGCGTTTTCAGCGCCTGTCAACATGAAAAAAGCATGGTGTTTCTTGACAGCCATTCCCGTTATGGCGCGAATGGCCGCTGGTCGGTGATCGCCTCACGTCCGTATGCCAGTTTACGAGCCTGGCCGGATAAAACTGTGGTAAACGGAGAAACTGTCAGTGAGCCGCCTTTAGTGGCAATTAAATCAATGCTGCAAACCTATCGTTTAACGGATTGTATGTTCGACCCAAAAGCGCTTGATGAAGCAAACTGCCGCGGCTGGCAGGATCTGGACTTGCCGATTATGGGCGGTTGTGCCGGCGCGCTGGCCTATGAAGCCGGGCTGCCGCTGGCCGGGCTTGATTTGCTGGAGTCTGATTACTGTCCCTGGCCCTGGATCAGTTTTGATTTTTATGATCAGCTGATTGTATTTGATCTGAAAAACAAGAAGGTCTATCTTCAGGTTTGCGGTATGCTGGAGCCTCATGAGGCTGCCATGTCACGCCTGAAACGTTATCTGAAGCACATAAAGACAGACAAAGCAGGTTGCGTGTCTGATCATGACGCGCCGCTGAAAGCAGATGCCGCTGATCCGGGAAAAGCTGAGGCACGGCTGGTCTCAAAGCCTCAGCGAGAAGCTTATATGCGAAAGATTGATCAGCTGCGCGAATGGATTGCTCAGGGTGAGGTTTATATCGCCAACTTCACCGGTCAGCTGCGGTATGAGACATCACGCGATTCAGTGACTTTATATCGTCAGATGCGTGCGATCAATCCTGCCCCTTTCGCTGCCTTTATGCGCCAGGACGACTGTGAATGGATGTCCAGCTCACCGGAGCGGTTTTTGCAGATTCGAAAATCAAAATCAGCGAATCAACAGTTAGATGATAGCAAATCAGGTTCTGAACGTACCAATGAGAACCGATCAGCAGCCAGTCAGTCCACAGATGGCGACAGCCTCTTATCTTTAGAGACCCGACCAGCGGCCAGTCAGTCCATGGACGATGATAATCTTTCATCTTATACGCTTGAAACCCGTCCTATCAAGGGAACACGCCCGCGCGGCAGCGGCAGGGCAGCGGATGAGGCAGAGAAACGGCGGCTGCTGAGCAGTGAAAAAGACCGTTCTGAGCTGCTGATGATTGTTGATCTGGAACGCAATGATATCAGCCGTGTCTGTATGCCCAGGTCCGTCAGGGTGGAAGGTTTATTTGAGCTTGAGTCATATCCAACTGTTCATCACCTGGTGGCGACAGTCAGGGGTGAACTGCGGCCAGACCGCGACGCGGTGGACGCGATGGCTGTCTGTTTCCCGGGCGGTTCGATTACCGGCGCGCCGAAAATGCGGGCCATGGAGCTGATCAGAGACCTTGAGAAACAGCCGCGTGGCTATTATACAGGTTGTCTGGGCTATTTTTCAGCAGATGGCCAGGCTGATTTCAACATTTTAATCCGCACCCTGTTCCGCTGGCAGAACGGACCGGTCAGCTATGGCGCCGGAGGTGGCATCACCTGGGAGTCAGACCCGGCTTCAGAGTACCAGGAAATGCTCGATAAGGCAGCCGCTTTTATCCGTCTGATGCGCCAGTGACGCGCCGACAGCCTGTGCTGCCGCGAATGGCTGATTCAGTAAACGTGACACAATGTTGACACGGTTATGGCAGAATAAATTTATGTAATGTGAAAACGATATTGATAGCCAGGAGGATTTCGGATGATACAGATTGATGAACACAGCTACGCCCTGGCACCGCTGCTGCCGGATGAAGGCCTGCAGTTTGGCCGGGCTGTTTTTGAGACACTGCCCGTTTACAAAAAGCCGGTCTTGTTTATGGAGCATGTCAGCCGGATGAACCGGGGACTGGAGGCGCTTCGTATCCGTAAACCGGTTAACCCTCTCTGGCTGGAGATAGAGCTCAAAAAACTGGGCCTGGAAAACTGTGTCCTGAAAATCCTGGTCAGCGAGAAAAATCTGATTTTTCAAACCCGGCCGCTGCCTGAGCTTAAAACGAGCGCCAGCCTGACTTTGCAGCCAGATTGGCGCAGCCGCCATCCGCTGCTGCTGAGCCATAAAACCGTGCAGTATCTGGCTGGTCTGCTCTCATGGGAAACAGCCAGGCACGACGGCTACGATGACGCGCTGCTGATCAACCCGGCCGGCCAGGTGGCTGAAGCCAGCCGCAGCAATTTGTTTTTTTTGAGAAAGGGACGGCTGCATACGCCCGATCTTGCCTGCGGCCTGCTTCCGGGAATTGTGAGAGAATGGGTTATCCAGTTTTACGAGGTAGAGACGGGTTTTTACACACCTGTGGACCTGTACCGGTCAGAAGGCGTTTTTATCTGTAACAGCGTGATTGGCCTGCGGCCGGTTTGCGCGATTGATGACCGCGTACTGCCTCAAAACAACCAGCTTCAGACAATAGCAGGTTATTATCACGAAGCAGTAACTGATCCGGCAAAATAGTGCAAAAATTGTACGATCAGCTTTATACATTGCCTGCTGTTAACTGTTAAGTTTAAAAAGATGATATTTAACCGTAACAGGAGGCTTTTTATGAAACCTAAACAACGTGTGCTGGCTGCGCTGAAAAATCAGGAAACCGACAGAACACCCTGGGTTCCCTTTGTGGGGTGTCACGCTGCCAAGCTGATTGGTGTTGACGCTGACGATTATTTCAATAGCGCTGATTTCATGGTAAAAGGAATTGAGCAGGCCGCTGAAAGGTACCGTCCGGATGGACTGCCGGCTTTATTTGATCTTCAGCTTGAAGCTGAAGCCATGGGCTGTAAGCTGCAGTGGGCCAAGCAGAACCCGCCGGCCGTATCCAGCCATCCTCTGGCGGAAGGTAAGACGCTGGCTGATTTAAGCGTTCCTGATGAGACATCAGGCCGTTTCCCGATTGTACTCGACGCGATGCGCCGGCTTAGCGGCGGCGTTGGGCAGGATATCGCCCTTTACGGACTCATTACCGGACCGTTCACACTGGCACTGCATCTGATGGGCACCGATATCTTCTATGAAATGATTGATGAGCCTGAGAACGTGCATGAAGTGATGCGTTTCGCGACACAAGTGAACCTGAAGACTATCAGCATGTATCTTGATGCCGGCGCTGACGTGATCGCGGTTGTTGATCCGATGACGTCCCAGATCTCACCCGACAGCTTTGCTGAATTTGTCACGCCTTATCTGAAAAATATTTACGACGCGATTCATGAAAAAGGCAGTCTGGGAACCTTGTTTGTCTGCGGCAACGCGACCAATAATATTGAGGAAATGTGCCGCTGTCATGCTGACGGCCTGTCGATTGATGAGAATATCCCGCTCGATTATGTCCGTGACATCTGCCGTGACAACAATATGTCTTTTGGCGGTAATATTAAACTGACCGTCACCATGTTGTTCGGCACCCCGGTTGATAATGTCAATGACGCGATGAACTGCGTCAATATCGGCGGTAAAAAAGGCTTTATCCTGGCGCCGGGCTGTGACATGCCCTTTGATGTGCCGCCGGAGAATGTTGAAGCGATCAGCGCCTATATCCATGGTGAGATGCACGAGTTCATGGAAAGCTCAAATCCGCTGGAAGGGATCACGGTTGACTTGCCGGACTATAAAGATCCTGAGCATGTGTATATTGATGTGATCACGCTTGACTCATCGTCATGCGCGCCTTGCCAGTACATGATGGAAGCGATCGAGCGGGCGGCAGCTGAGTTTGGTGACAAGGTTATCTGCAAAGAGCATCGGATTAAAGATAAACAGGGCGTTGTCGCGATGGTTGAGCTTGGCGTTAAAAATGTGCCCACTACCGTTATGGATGCTGAAATAACCTTTATTTCCCGCATACCCGATGAAGCTCAGCTCAAAGAAGCGATTAAAAAAGCACTGAGCAAAAAGAATCTGCTTTAGAGTTGCGTCAGGCCGCGGCCAATCTGATACAATTTCTCAAGAAACACAATATGTGTGAACCAGATTAAAGTATAAATCAAAGACCCGGTCTTATCAGGCCGGGTTTTTCATGAAACGCTGTTTCCAGTAAGTGTTGACAGATTGGTCCAGATTGTAAGACAAACTCTTTGATTGGGGTTCTGTGAGCCTTGCAACAAGCCCGGTAATCCGTTACACTTATAGGATAAGAATCATAATCAACAACAAGATAGAAACGGTCATATAACTGTCAAGGTTTCGGCTGAGAAAAGAGAGCTCGAAATGCCCAACAGGGTATTTTGGGTTTTTTTATTTTGCCGTTTCAGGAGGAGTTAACCCCTTATGAGCCAGATCAGAAACGAGCCGCTAAGCCCGGCTGCCAGGCAAAACAGTCAACAGGAACAGCACACCATACACGATGCCTGTATTATTGGCGGCGGTGTTATTGGCTGTTCAATCGCACGTGAGCTTTCACGTTATGATATAAAACTTGTGCTGCTGGAAAAAAACACTGATGTAGCTGAAGGAACAACGAAGGCGAACAGCGCGATTGTTCATGCCGGCTATGATGCCAAACCGGGATCGGAAAAGGCGCGTACGAACGTAAAAGGAAACCAGATGTTTGAAGCCTGGTGTCGAGAGCTTCATGTACCGTTCAAGCGAAATACCTCTCTGGTGCTGTCTTTTTCAGATGATGGACTCAAAGGCCTGACAGAGCTTAAGACCAGGGGTGAAGCAAACGGGGTCAAAGGCCTTCATCTGCTTGACCGAAGGCAGCTGCAGCAGCGCGAACCTCGTGTAAGCCCGGCGGCGAGAGCCGCGCTGCTGGCTGAGACGGGCGGTATTTGCTGTCCCTATGAGCTGACTGTCGCCCTTGCGTCGCAGGCGGTTTTAAACGGACTCGATCTGCGGCTTTCCTGCCAGGCCGGCAGGATCAGAAGGCTTAGAGATTTTTTTGAGATTGAGACATCGCAGGGGATCGTCAGAAGCAGGATACTGATCAACGCGGCCGGTGTTTACGCGGATGAGATCAATAACCAGCTTAGTTCCTATACCTTTAAAATCACAGCCCGGCGTGGTGAGTACTGGCTGCTCGATAAAGCCGCCAGTGACGCGTTTACGGCGACCATTTTCCAGATGCCGACCGCGATGGGCAAGGGCATCCTGGTTTCGCCGACCGTTGACGGAACCTTAATCCTGGGACCGACCGCGGAAGATGTTCCGGATAAAGAAGATGTGCGGACCACACAGCAGAAGCTGGCGGAAATATTGGAAACGGCCGCTATGAGCTGGGCTGACATACCGCGCCATCAGTTTATCACCGCTTTTTCCGGTCTGCGGGCCCATGCCGACACAAATGATTTTATTTTAGGGTTGTCCCACGATGTGCCCGGCTTGATTAACGCCGCGGGCATTGAGTCACCCGGGCTGACTTCAGCGCCCGCTATCGGACAGGAACTGGCTGAACTGGCAGCCGGACTGCTTCAGGCAAATAATTCGCCTGAAGCAAATAGGAAGAAAAGTTTTGAACCTGCCTACAAACCGGTTAAACCTTTTAGAGAGATGAACCATCAGCAAAGGCACCAGGCCATTCTAGATAACCCGCGGTATGGACGAATTATCTGCCGCTGCGAACAAGTGAGTGAAGCGGAAATCCGGGACGCGATCCGCCGCCCGGTTGGCGCGACCACCCTTGACGGCGTCAAGCGAAGAACAAGAGCCGGCATGGGTCGCTGCCAGGGAGGGTTTTGCACACCAAAGGTCCTGTCACTGTTAAGTGAGGAATTAGAAGTGTCACCTTTAGAAATCACGAAAGCAGGCGGCCGGTCTCAGATTCTGACCGGGCGGATCGGCGAGGCTGGTTTTGATCGCGAGGAGAAGCGCCAACATGGATGAGATAATGAACAGCACAGAAAAAAGGATAATTGACGGGTCTGATTTAACCCCGGTCAGTCTGGATAAACTGACTGGCCCGGTGATAGTCCCGGATCAGGTGGATCTGGTGGTTATCGGCGGCGGTCCGGCAGGGCTGGCCGCGGCGATCTCGGCCTGGGACGCGGGCTGTCGCAGCCTGCTGATCATAGAACGCG
>SLMY01000001.1 GCA_007133255.1 Clostridiales bacterium | reverse complement strand
CTTCATGCAGTTCAGTTAACAAGGTATGATATGGATTTTTGTCAATGACACAAATATCCAGATCATCTCGCTTACCTTTACGGTTGAGGTACAGTGCGGCCTCGATGCCGGCATAGCCAGCTCCCAGAATTAGGACGCGTTTACTCATGATAAATCTCCTCTCAAATTAAGTTTGTCGTAACCTGTTTTATAGCAGCGACAAAACTGTGTAGACAATAGATGCGATAACCAGAAGCATGCCAGTAAGCAGATATATTTTAACTGCTGCGGCATTTGAAGCCGTCAGCTTTGGAATATTATGATAGTGTTGAGCCGCGTTTCTGACTGCTTTGACCATAAGAGGCACAGGCAGGAGTCCGATTAAAAATAAATAATGCCGGGTCACCAGAGCCGCCAGCACAATAGAGAGCGCGGTCATACTATATAATACACCATAAAGCTTTACAGCGTGCTTTTTTCCCAGTCTGACAACCCAGTTTTTTTTCCCGCCAGCCTTATCAGCTTCATAATCTGGAAACTGATTAATGACCAGAACATCAGCGATCAGAAAGCCGATTGGAAGTGATAAAAGGACCGGAAGTAATTCAACGGCTCCTGTCAGTAAAAAATACATACCGTTCAGCAGCAGCGGCCCAAAGACAAAACCTACTGTCAGTTCGCCCAAACCACGATATGCCAGTTTAAGTGGCGGCAGACTATAGGCGGCTGCTAAACCCATGCCGGCCAGGCCGAAAATAAGCAAGCGTGAATCATGAAAAAAAACAAGGGCAAGGCCGGTGGCAGCCGCGATCATGAAAGTGGCAGCCGCGATCATTAAAGTTTCGATTGGTGTCAGCAAACCGTCAACAATCGTCTTTTTCCCCCCGGAAAAGGGTGTGCGATGTTCAGCATCTACCGCAGAATCTACACCTGATTTAAAATCAACGTATTCATTGATCGCGTTTTTGCCAATCTCAATCATATAGACAGCAAATAAGGCTGCCAGAAACCCTGCCAGATTAAACCGGCCAGGACTGCGGTTGATAGCCAGCGACGCGCCCAGCAGCATCGGCACAGTAGACGCCACCCATATCTTAGGATCGGCCAGCTGCCAGAAACCTTTATATTTTGTTCTTATCTGTATCATGACCGACTCACCTGCTGTTATTCTGTAAACGTGTGTAACCTTTCTAAATTGAAGATCCATTATAATTGTTATAACAGACGCACAGAAAATTGTAACATAGATAATGCTTAAATAACAAGACAGAAATCAACGATTTACACCTGTGTTTTGGACTTCTGGTTGTTACAACTCATAATACTGAATTCGTTCTTTGCTGACCTGCCACTCTAATCTGCCACCGGAATAATCTGCTTGCGCAACAGTAATCTTGTATCGTTAACATTATAATCTGAAACAAGCCAAAACGTCGACTCAAATATGAATATTTGTGAAGATTCATGTCTGACTATGGTTCTTTATGGTAGAATAAGAGAAGAACCAATCAATATATTCAGCTAGCCAAAGACCGATGATAATGATGATTGTCTGTTATTGAAAATCTGAATAAGGTTCATATTTGCGGGTCTCGGTTGGACACCAGAGCCTGAAGCTGACATAAGGAGGCATGACCGTGTTATTACTTGCACTGGCTCGCGATTCAAGTGGTTTTCTTGATTTTTTCAGTTTTCTGGAACAAATAGAACTGCTGCAGGCGATCATATTGATCGTGGGTCTTTTGCTGCTTGTAGTTGAAATCTTTGTGCCTGGTTTTGGTGTCGCGGGAGGAACAGGTGTGGTTTTGCTGATTCTGGGTATTTTTCTGACTGCCAGTTCTCCTTTTGAAGCAATGGCCATGTTTGTTTTACTTTTGGTTCTGATTGCGATTGTATTGACAATCGTTCTGAGATCAGCGAAATCCGGCCGACTTTCACGAACACTAATACTGCAGTCTTCTTCAAAAAAAGAATATGGCTACAGTTCGTCAAACGATCCTTCAGCGCTGATCGGCAAAACAGGCCGGGCAATGACGCATCTGCGTCCTGCGGGAACGGGTGAGTTTGACGGAAAACGCATTGATATCGTCTCTGACGGAGGCTTTATTGATAAAGGTGAGACTGTCCGCATCATCAATGCCTATGGCAGTCGAATTGTTGTTGAGGCTGTTTTGCAGCCTGAAGAAGTTCCAGATCGTTCAGGATCAGAAAAAGACGACCGTGTTTTCGATGATCCGGGGGTGAATGGAACAGAACATAAATAGAACATTGATCATGAGCAGAACACCCATCATTGTATTTTGAAAGCGAGGAAACTTATATGTATCCTGAAGATCTCATTATTTACGGTATTATTCTGGCGGCGATTATAGCTTTTATCTCACTGTTTTTCAGCTTTGTTCCGGTTGGACTCTGGATATCAGCAGCGGCTGCCGGTGTCAAAGTCAGTATTTTCAACCTCATCGGCATGCGGCTTCGCCGTGTTGTCCCGAAAGGCGTTATCGCGCCTCAGATTAAGGCCACCAAAGCGGGTCTTGACATAATCACGAATAAGCTGGAAGCACATTTTCTGGCCGGTGGTAATGTTGATCGGGTTGTTAACGCGCTTATAGCCGCGCAGCGTGCTGACATACCGCTTGTTTTTGAGCGTGCCCTGTTTTTTGATACTACAAATATATTCTGCTGTTTATGAAGTACTTTATTGGCATCGACATAGGTTCGGTAAGCGTGAAAGCGGTCCTGACCAACGCTGATTTTGCTGTTTTCCACAAACAATATACCCGTCATCACGGGCAAAGTATCCAGACTACCATTGCTATCCTTGACAATATCCTGGAACAATTTCCATACAACCCCATAGAAGGGATTGCCTTTACCGGAAATGGCGCATCCATGGTGGCTGAGCTGATGAAAGCCCATTATGTGAATGAGGTGATTGCCCAGACCAAGGCCACCGCAAAGCTGTATCCCCATATCCGCAGCATCATTGAAAT
>SLMY01000077.1 GCA_007133255.1 Clostridiales bacterium | reverse complement strand
CCGGAGTGGTGCATTCGAGCTACGCATTTCAAGTCAATGGTTAAAACAGCAAAAAAACTGCGTCATCCTGTCTTCTGCTATATAGACGATGCCGCGCAGACAGCTTATTTCTATGTTTACTATGGCGAAAATAACTACTGCTTTATATTCGGCGAAAACGAAGCCTCGGCGCAGGCCATATCAACCGCAAGGCCTGAAAAGACACCTGTTTCCCTCACGTCTACCTTAACGGATGAGGACGATGACGCTGATATGCCAATCCCGGTGCTGCCTGAGTCCGATACCGGCCTGCCAGGCGAAGAAAACACACCGGAAATTATGCTGGCCCGCCTGCGCGTTCAGACAAGTCACGGCCGGTGATGGCCTGGAAATCAGACAAGCTATTCACCGGTAATGAACATGCCATCTTCAAACGCATCAACAATCCTTCAGTTGCGGTTTGCACATATTGACATTATGTAGAATTCTTTGACTCCTTCATGGCGAACGCACGGGTTGCACATGCACCAGATGCCGGACATGGCCGGTTATCTCAATTCCCGGCAGTTCGACAATAAGCTCGGTCTGCGCGTTGCTGTAAGGGGTTGCAAAGAGCACCAGAGCCAGCGGATCAGCCAGCCGCTGATGTGACCAGTTCAGCGTTTCATCATCGGCCGGGGCGCGCAAAGTGACCGTATAGACGCTGCGCCCGGGATGCCCGTACAGTAAAATAGATGCTGAGCCTAAGGTCAGCTCAATGCGTGACGGCGGTTCAGAAAACTGCAGGCTGACCAGGAGCGTTTCACGGCCCAGCAGCCGCTTTGGCTCTTGTGGCAGTTCATTTCCCTGCAGGTTGGTTTTGCCATTGAAATAGCTGATCTGTGGTCTCAAATCCAACTGGCAGCTGAAACCATCCCGGGCCGCGAAAGCAGACAAACTGTCGCCGTTTTCTTCTGAGAGCGGTGTCAAGGTGTCGGCGTTTATGCTGATGTCAGAATCGGTCTCAGGACTGGCAGCGTTTATGCTGATGTCAGGATGTACCTCTAGGTTAACAGCGTTAAATCGAAAATCATAAATTGTCTTATCTGCAGTGAAGACACCCGGGCTGCTATCATCATGCGTTTTATGAGTGACATCGTTTTTAGATTCAATTTTAATGACGGTGATATCAGTTTCATCGTCTGATGATTGACTTTCCGATTTCGCGGGTTCCAGCTCTTTCGCATAAACCCGCCTGATAACAAAGTCATGTGCCTGGTTCTTTGAAACAGATTTGTCTTTCTTGTCACTGTCAGTCAGCGATACTGACCCATCACTGCCGGTCAGCGGAACTGATGTGTCATTTTTCACCTCAACGCGAATCGCGCCTGACACACGTTTAGTCGTTTGCCTTTGATCGATCAGGTTCGAGATCTGAAAAATAAGGATCGATACCATAATAAAAATTGATATCTGCAGCCAGATTGTTTTTTGCAGCATGTCAGCCTCCCTGATTACGCATAGTCTATTTATTGTTTAAACACAGCATACAGGCAATGTCTTCTTGACCGCGGCATGTTAACCCGACAAATGCGGACAATACCGGGCAAAGACAACAGAAACGCTTGAAAATGATTAAGAAGTTTGCATTTAATCGCAAAGCAGATTATGATCTAATTGAGGTGTCCTAAGATAAGCGCTGTCGCATAGCCAACCGGCTGATAACCTAAGAATGAGGTGAAAAAGTTGAATAAAGCTGTGATTTATTATTCAAAGACAGGACATTCAAAAAAGATCGCTCAAGAAGTGGCAATCGAGCTTCATGTGCATGCGGAAAACGTTAAGGAGAACCCGGATATTGGAGAAGTAGACTGGCTGTTTATCGTCGGCGGGATTTATGGCGGTGCCAGTGACCCCCATCTGATCAACTATGTCAGCAGTCTGGATGGCGACAAGATCAAGAACGCGGTACTGATCACTTCCTGCCTGAGTGTCAAGATGAAGCAGGATAAAATCCGCGAGATCCTTGTTGAGAAGGGTATTAAGGTTTATGAGGAAGAATTCATCTGCAAAGGTAATTTTCTGGTTATCGGCTTAGGCCATCCCAATCAGCGTGAGATACGCGACGCGGTCCGTTTTGTCAGAAAAATTATGCTGGAAAAAGCAGAGCAACCCGTTAAAACCGTCTGATTCAGGCTATCTTCGCTCATGAAGCGGCTGACTTTGCCCTTGTTGCCTGAACAAGAAAAGCTCAAGTACCAAATTGAATTTAAGATGTTCACATCCGAAAAACTGCCGGCGCGGCCGGCAGTTTTCTTTGTGCGTGTGACTGTTGTATGCGTGATTCTTATGTGCGTGATTGTTATACGCGTGACTGTTGTGTGCGTAAATCTTTATCTACATTAATCCTTGTGAGCAAACGTTTTTTACGCTGCTGGTTTTGCAGATCACAGAGCAACGCGCATCGCTTGCTCTACTATTTAAACCAGGCGACGCCTGCTTCAAACAGACGCTGGTCTTTCTCTCCGGGAATGTTTCTCGCCAGCAGCGGGCCGGAGCGCTCGGAATGGCCCATTTTGCCCAGGATCCGGCCGTCCGGGCTGGTGATCCCTTCAATAGCCGCCACAGAACCATTTGGGTTATAGGCGGTCAGACCGCTGGGCCTGCCTTCCAGATTAACATACTGGGTGGCGATCTGGCCCTGGCTGATCAGGCTGTCGAGCTTTTCAGGTGATATGACAAAGCGGCCTTCACCATGTGAGATGGGAACCTGGTGCAGCGCGCCGGGCTGGGTCAATCGCAGCCAGGGTGACCGGTTGCTGACAATCCGGGTGGTCACATAACTTGACACATGGCGGCCTATTTTGTTGAAGGTCAAGGTTGGATCATCTGATACCAGCGGGCGGATCTTGCCTTCCGGCAGCAGGCCCAGCTTCATCAGGGCCTGAAAACCATTACAGATGCCCAGAATCAGGCCATCTCTTTCTTGCAGCAGTTTGCTGATCTGTTCAGCCAGT
>SLMY01000019.1 GCA_007133255.1 Clostridiales bacterium | reverse complement strand
GACGCTGAACCATATTAACTTCAGTGTCTGATCCCGCTATCTGAAACATCCCGGTTTCTTCTTCCTGATCATCGCCCTGCGAATCCTGGTCGGTCTGTTCAGTGTCGGAATCATCATCACCCTGTGATGTTGTTGTTTCTTGCTGTGCCTGAGTTGTCTGTTCTTGCGAGTCTGTTTGTCCGGCAGTATCACAGCCAGTCATCAGCATCAGACTCAGTGTAGCTGCCAATAATAGCAATCCTGTTTTTTTGAGTAAAGTCTTCATACTCTTTCCTCCAATTAACTTCTATTTCTTTGATCTGGCTTAAGCTTATCAGGCGCTGATTAGGCACTGATTAGATCATCGTTAAAAGGAAGTAAAGCGCGGCGTAAAAAGCACTAAAAAAAACAGCATGACTGCTGTTTTTTCTTTGCCAATTGCTTAGTTCACTTGAGATTTACTTAAAAACCAACCTTTTCTCATTATTTTCGCCACTATGAAAATAAGTGAAATGATTTAGTCTATCGATCAGGGGACGGCGACAGTTTCCTTATAATCAAGCGTCTCGCGCACCAAAACACACATAATTGACAGTCATCAGGTTGCTTGTATCTTGAGTGGGAAATCACGCGAAGGGGGAGAAACTAAAGTATTCATTATTTAGAGAACAACAATCGTAATACCGTCATTTTGCCGGCCCCAATCAGGATCCTGGCGAAAATCAGGCGCGATCTCCAAAATCTGGCGTCCGCGGTTTTCAAATGGTCCAAAGCTTTCGCCGGGACAAAAAGCCCTGATTTTTTTGCTTCGCAGCTGCTCATTCAAATACCGGTGTGTCGCCTGTTTGATGGCACCTCCAGTGCCTGAAGATCCATAGCCATGAATAATTTTTACTGTCTTTACACCAACTCGGCGTAAAGTCGCCAGTTCCAGACGCATACGCATCATTGCTGTTTCTACTTTGGGATGTCCTTGTTCCAGGTTGATTAACCTTGCAGCCATGGTGACTTCCTTCCTTTCTCGGGTCATTAATAGTATAATTTTATCATGTATGGGGGTTGTTTACAAACAACTCTTTTGTGAACGAACACAGAGTGCAGTCAGCTGGAACAGCAAGCTTATCTGTGCTGTTCCAGTGTTGAGAACGGTTTATATCTAAGCTTAACAAGTTAACCGCGAGGAGGCTTCTATGCGACTGGACAGAATACTTGCCAATTCCGGCTGCGGATCAAGGTCAGAGATCAGGAAAATGATCCGTTCCGGACAGGTTAGTCTTGACCAGCGGCTGATCACAGACCCCGGTTACCTGGTTAATGATCCAGAATCCGCCAAGCTGATGATCCGTAATCAGCCTGTTGAGATCAGGCAGTACCTGCATATGATGCTCAATAAACCCGCTGGTCTGATCACGGCCATGAGAGACAAAAAAGACAATTCGATCGCTGAACTACTGCCTGCGATGTTTCTTGAAAAAAAAGTCTCGCCTGTTGGCAGGCTTGACCGTGATGCAACCGGCCTGTTGATATTAACGAATGATGGCACCCTCTCACACCGGCTGGCAAGTCCGCGCTGGTCAGTTGGTAAAATCTATGATGTAACAGTCAAGGGAGATCCGTTTTCTGACAAGGACATCCAGCTGTTCGCAGAAGGCATGCAGCTGCCTGACGGTTATACCTGCAAGCCGGCCAGACTGGAAGTCATAGATAAAACACGGGCTTTGCTGGAAATACATGAAGGTAAATTTCACCAGGTTAAGCGGATGATGCTGAAGACCGGGCGTGAAGTCACAAAACTTCATAGAGTCAGTTTGGGGCCGCTTGCGCTTGACCCGGACTTAAAGCCGGGTGATTACCGGCACCTGAGTCAACAGGAAACTCGCGCCTTATACCAGGCTGTCAGCCTGACTGAGATGATCAGTAAAAAAAACACGGATCAATTCTGATCCGCGTTCTGTCTGGCTAGTTCTTCTTCCATTTGTCTGGTCAGTTCATCTTCATAATCCTGACGCTGCCGGCTCATACGTTCAAAGTCCAAAATCCACTGTTTGATAAAGTCTTCAGCCATCTCAACATTCTCAGCCCGGTGGCCAATCGTCAGTATCTGCCGGTCGCTGTAAAGCCCAAGGCCTTCTGTCAAGTCGAGCGCTGTCACATCAAGACCATAAACTGATAAAGACCCGTCCAGGTTAAACTCCTCAGCTGTCGGACCAGGAGTCGGTGTCGCGAATATATCATCCGGCGGCGCCGCGTCTATGTCATAAGGCCGTCGCTGCGCGACAATCTTTTCGCGTATTTCTTCGGGCAGCTCACTCATATTCTGGATTGACTCATATAGCTCATCGAGCGGCATAAAAGCACCTTGAAGCGCGTAATGCTCAAAAATAAGTTCATCGCAGATGTATATCTCAATATTATCGGCAGCCATCAGCGTCATCATCTTCATCATGTAGGCATACTGGTTTTCCGCGTTATAACCTTCAACCTGGCCGGTTTCCGGATCACGCAGCTCCTCAGGATCGCGAAGGTCGAGCGGCAGCATCTGCAGCTCAAACCGCTGCACATCCGGCAGTTTTTCCAGAACATAGGCTTCCATTCGGCTCTCATGATCTTCCGACGCGCCGTAAATTCCCGTGACAACAACCTGAAAATCAGCTGGAACATTCGTGATAACTGAATAGATAAAATAACCAACTAAAGAAACCACCACAATTATGACCAGGAACGGCAGGCGGCCATAATGCCAGGTATTACGCCATTCTCTTCTTGTTTTACCAAAAACAACCGTATCCAGGCGCGGGTCAGCCGGTTCAGGCTCAACATACCGGCCGGTTAAAATATCATATGCCAACGTGATCTGATCAAGTTCCTTCATAGAATCGGGATCAGCTTTGCCACGATAGCGCTTCATTAGGGTTGTATAACGGTTTTCTATGTCATACACATTGGCACTTTGTTCAAGGCCAAGTATATTCAGACATTCATCTTTGCTCAGCAAGCGACCACCTCCCGATGGTATT
>SLMY01000060.1 GCA_007133255.1 Clostridiales bacterium | reverse complement strand
GTGGATCTTTCCTATGCATATACCCGCCGCTGGAATATGGTCGCGGTTGTTACAGATGGTACAGCGGTGCTGGGCCTGGGTGATATTGGCCCGGAAGCCGGTATGCCGGTTATGGAAGGCAAATGTGTTTTGTTTAAATCGTTTGCCGATGTTGATGCTTTCCCGCTTTGTATCCGCTCAAAAGATGTAGATGAGATAGTTAAAACGGTGACCTTGCTGGCTGGCAGTTTCGGCGGGATTAATCTCGAGGATATTTCCGCGCCGCGCTGCTTTGAAATTGAGGAAAAGCTGAAAGCCAGCTGCGATATTCCGGTTTTTCATGATGACCAGCATGGTACAGCGGTTGTGACCATGGCCGGGCTGATCAACGCGCTGCGTCTGACAGACAGAAAGCTGCAAGACCTGAATGTCGTGATCAACGGCGCGGGCGCTGCCGCGACCGCGATCGTTAAGCTGCTGATCGCCTGCGGTCTGGATAAAGTTGTTTTATGTGATCGCGGCGGCGCGCTTTACGAAGGGCGCGAAAACCTGAATAACGCGAAACAGCAGATCGCGGCTTTAACCAACCGTGAACATAAAAAAGGCCAGCTGACTGACGTGATCAGGGGGGCTGATGTCTTTATTGGCGTTTCAGCGCCCGGTGTGCTGACGCGTGATATGGTACAATCAATGGCCAGGCAGCCCATTATCTTTGCCTGTGCTAATCCGATACCCGAGATTATGCCGGAGCTTGCACACGCGGCAGGTGCTTCGGTTGTGGCGACCGGGCGCTCTGATTTCCCGAACCAGATCAATAATGTATTGGCGTTCCCGGGCATTTTCCGCGGCGCGCTTGACGTACGGGCATCTGATATTAATGATCAGATGAAACTGGCCGCCGCTTACGCGATCGCTGACCTGGTCAGCGATCAGCAGCTGAAGCCGGACTACATTATTCCATCCGCGTTTGATCTTTCAGTTGGTAAAGCAGTTGCTGCCGCCGTGGCGAAAGCAGCACGTGATTCAGGCGTCGCACGCATCTGAATGGACTTTTCGTCTTTTCGAGAAACCAGGCTGATGTGTCAGTCTGGTTTTTGCCGTAAAGAAAAGAATCAGGCGAATATCAGGGTTATGCTTTCCGTTAAAGGAAGAAATCAAGCAAGTATTGGAGACAGTCGCTGCATAAACTATTAAAAGAATGTACCGGGAATTGTTATAATAAGGCTGGTGGTCTGTCTGCCGGATACTGACTGGAGGAAACTATGGGAAGAAAAGAAGAAATACTGAGTCTGCTGGAAAGAAACGCGAAATTAACCAGTGAGGAAATAGCTGTCATGATTGGCAGGCCGATTGATGAGGTTGAGAAAACCATTGCCAACATGGAAAACTCACAAGTCATATTGGGCTACCATACCCTGGTTAACTGGGAAAGAACAGCTTCAGCTTCTGTGACCGCGCTCATTGAGGTGCGGGTGACACCGCAGCGGGACATGGGTTTTGACCATGTAGCCAGGCGTATTTACCGTTATCCGCAGGTGCAGTCGTGTTACCTGATGTCTGGTGGTTTTGACCTGATGGTGATTGTTGAAGACAAAGGCTTGAAAGATGTGGCTATGTTCGTCTCAGAGAAAATCGCGCCGCTCGATTCTGTCCTGTCGACCCGAACCCATTTTGTGCTGAAAAAATACAAAATGAATGGAACCGAGTTTAATGAACAGGCCAGTGATCATCGGGAGGCCGTTGTTTTATGAATATGGAAGAGCGGCTCGCGAACACAGTCCGGTCTCTGCCGCCATCTGGTATCAGGCGCTTCTTTGATATGGCTAATGAGCTTAAGGGCCAGGTGATTTCCTTATCTATCGGGGAACCTGATTTTGTGACGCCCTGGTCTGTCAGGGAAGCCGGCATTTATTCACTTGAGCTGGGTAATACGCATTATTCACCCAACCAGGGCTTTTTAAATCTCCGTGAGTCAATCAGCCGCTATATGAAAAACCGATTTAACTTAACATACAGTCCCGCTACGGATATTGTTGTGACCGTAGGCGGCAGTGAAGCGATTGACTTATGCGTCAGATCGCTGATTAATCCCGGAGATGAAGTGGTTATACCTGAACCTTGCTTTGTTGCCTACCAGGCTTGTGTCTGGCTGGCCGGCGGCGTACCCGTCAGTGTTCCCTGCACACAGGCAGATGATTTTAAACTGACACCGGATCAGCTGGAAAAGGCGATCACACCAAAAACAAAGCTGGTGATGCTCGGTTATCCGAATAATCCAACCGGCGCGGTACTCAGCCGCACGGAAATACAAGCGCTCGCGGCCGTTGTGCTGAAACACGACTGTCTGGTTTTATCGGATGAACTCTACGCTGAACTAACCTATGAACCGGCGGTACACAGCTCAATCGCGGCTGTTCACGGCATGCATGACAGAACGGTTGTTATCGGCGGCTTTTCTAAGGCGTTTGCCATGACCGGCTGGCGGATTGGCTATGCCTGCGGACCGGCTGTCTTGCTGGCCGCGATGAACAAAATCCATCAGTACGCGATTATGAGTTCGCCTACAACCGCTCAGGACGCGGCGATTGAAGCGATGAATAACGCTGAGCAGTATGTCGCGCCGATGCGCGAGGAATATAACCGCCGCCGACGCTTTGTAGTTAACGCCTGCCGTGAAGCCGGGCTGACCTGTTTTGAGCCTTTGGGCGCTTTCTATGTTTTTCCCGATATAACCGTGACCGGGCTCAACGCTAATGATTTTTGTGAATTATTTCTCAAAGAAGAGAAAGTGGCAATTGTGCCGGGACACGCGTTCGGCGTCTCAGGTGAAGGTCATGTAAGAATCAGTTATGCCGCTTCCATGGAAAATATCCGCGAAGCGATGGTACGGCTGCGACGTTTTGTAGCAAGGAGATGTGAACATGCTTGAATTTGACCAGATCAGACAACCGATTGAAGAGCTGGCACCTGAAATTGAGAAACTGCGCGTAGCGCTGAACATAGACCAGCTTAGTGATGAGGCAGCTGAACTGGAAGTACGGGCTCAGGAACCTGATTTCTGGGAGGATGTGAATCGTGCCCAGGACATTCAGACAAAAATGCGCCATATTCGGGTTAAAATAGAACGATACCAAAAACTGGTTCAGGATTATGAAGATCTGAAAGTGCTTTGCGAACTGGGTAATGAAGCGGATGACCATGAGATTTTAGAAGAGGTGAAGGAAGGCTGGCAGACCTTGCAGCTTGAATTTGACGCTCTGCGCCTGGAAACGCTTTTCACCGGTGAGTATGACAGTCATAACGCCATTTTGACCCTGCATGCCGGTGCCGGCGGAACAGAAGCCCAGGACTGGGCTGAAATGCTGTTTCGCATGTACACCCGCTGGGCAGAAGACCATCAGTTCGTGGTTAAAGTGCTTGATCTGCTTGATGGAGAAGAAGCCGGCCTGAAAAGCGCCTCTTTTATGGTTTCCGGGGAGAACGCGTATGGTTATCTGAAAGCGGAGATGGGCGTTCACCGTCTGGTCCGCATATCGCCGTTTGATTCATCCGGTCGGCGCCATACATCATTCGCGTCACTTGAAGTGATGCCTGAACTGGATGACTCGATTGAAATCGATATCAAGTCCGACGATCTGCGGGTTGATACCTACCGGGCATCCGGTGCCGGCGGCCAGCATGTTAATAAAACCGATTCCGCCATTCGGTTAACCCATCTGCCGACAGGTGTTGTTGTGTCGTGCCAGTCGGAACGCTCACAGGCTCAGAATCGTGAAACAGCGATGAGCATGCTTAGATCAAAACTATTTGCCCTGGCCAGAGCCGCCCAGATGGACAGAATAGAAGACCTGAAGGGTAATCAGATGGAGATTGCCTGGGGCAGCCAGATCCGATCCTATGTCTTCTGTCCATATACAATGATGAAAGACCATCGTACTGGTTATGAAGAAGGTGATGTGGACGCTGTGATGGACGGTCGCCTGGACGGGTTCATCAATGCCTATCTGTCTGGCCAGAAGATAGAAAAATAAGCGTTCAGCCACCGGTGAATATTGACTTCAAGCCGGGTGATTGATAACATTAAAATTTGTTTCAGAGCTGTTTTAACTGCTGATCAGGCAGTTAAAAACAATAATTGTTGATGGAAAACGCATGGAGCGTAAAGGAGGCAATTAATGAAAAAAGTACTGATTGTAATGGGTAGTGACTCAGATTTCCCAGTGATGGAAGCATGTGTTAAGAAGCTGGCCGATTTTGGGATCGCCTTTGATGTCCGTATCTGCTCAGCTCACAGGACACCCGACCTGGCCGCTAAAATAGCCGGCGGCGCCGCTGATAACGGTTATGGTGTGATTATCGCCGCCGCCGGTCTGGCCGCGCATCTGCCGGGCGTAGTAGCGGCGCATACTATATTGCCGGTGATCGGCGTACCGATTAAAAGCGGTGCTCTGGCCGGACAGGACGCTTTGTATGCCATTGTTCAGATGCCAACCGGCATACCCGTGGCGACTGTAGCGATTGACGGCGCTGCCAACGCCGCCATTCTGGCCGCCCAGATGCTGGCGATCGCCGATCCGGCACTGGCGGACAAAATGAAAGCGCATAAAACGTCTATGCGTGAAGCCGTTGGTGCCCGTCAGGCCCGGCTTGATAAAAAACTGGCCGAGATGAAAGCAGGCAGTTCCTCATGAAGATAACCAGACCTCATCATGGTTCCGGAATCGCGCCCGACGCGGTTTCGGAACATTTATTTTCAGGAACCCGGCCGCTGCGTTCAGCTGAATCGCGGCTGCTGACGGAAGATCAGCCGCTGCGCGATGAATGCGGGGTTTTTGGCTACTACGCGCCGGAAGGCAGTGTGACCAGCGCGGCCAGACAGGCCTACTTTGGCCTGTTCGCGCTGCAGCACCGGGGCCAGGACAGTGCCGGTATCGCGGTTAACAACCAGGGGACTATTTTTTGTCACCGCAACCAGGGCCTGGTGGTTGAAGTGTTCAATGACATAACCCTCAATATGATGCAGGGGCACGCGGCGATTGGCCATGTCCGTTATCCGTCACAAGTGGATTCCGGCATAGAGAACGCGCAGCCGATGCTGATCAAGTATAAGTCAGGCCAGATGGCGCTCGCGATTAACGGCTGCATACTTAACAGCAATGAGACACGTGAGCAGCTGCAGGAAAACGGAGCTATTTTCCAGACTAACTCCGATGCCGAGGTGCTTTTGTCGCTGCTGGCACGCAACCGCATTTTAACCGAAAGCGTCGAAGAAGCGATCCAGATGATGATGCCTGATATCAGAGGCGCTTATGGCATGGTGCTGATGACACCCGGTAAAATCATCGGTCTGCGTGATCCGCTGGGCATCAGGCCGCTTTGTGCTGGTAAACTGGACAACGCGTATGTCCTGGCATCAGAAAGCTGCGCGATTGACTCAATCGGCGGTACCTTTATCCGGGATGTGAAACCCGGTGAGATGATCGTTATATCGGATGACGGTATGCACAGCTATTCAACGCGAAAAGACAAACCGGTTGATCCGGACGCGGCGACACATGACGGCCGGCTGTGCCTGTTTGAGTTTGTCTATTTTGCCAGGCCGGACAGCACACTGGACGGCTCCAATGTTCACGAAGCGCGTTTTAACGCCGGACAACAATTGGCGCTGGAGCATCCCTGCCAGGCTGATCTGGTGATCGGCGCGCCGGATTCCGGCATGACCGCATCCATGGGGTACGCACGTGCCAGCGGTATTGCCTATGGCCAGGGACTGCTGAAAAACCGATATGTCGGCCGAACCTTTATTCAGCCTGACCAGATGCAGCGGGAACTGGCTGTCACCATGAAATTTTCGGCGCTGAAACACGCGATCGGCGGTAAGCGGGTTATCATGGTTGATGACTCGATTGTCCGCGGCACAACAACACGGCATATTGTCAATCTGCTGCGCAAGGCAGGCGCCACTGAAGTACATATGCGCATCGCGTCGCCGCCGGTTGTCTATCCATGCTTTTACGGGGTTGACACCCCTTCGCAAAATGAACTGTCCGCCAGCAAGATGTCAATTGAGGCGATCCGCGATATGATTGGTGCCGACAGCCTGGGCTATCTGAGCCTGGATGGCCTGAAGCGATCAACCCACGGGCTGATCTGCGGGCATTGCTCAAGCTGTTTTGACGGTGAGTATCCGGCCGGAATCCCGGCTGACCGCGAACAGGAGATAACCCGGATTGACCGTACTGAGTTTGACCGGCTCCATGAACGGAGAGATCAAGATGTATAAACTCGTTGTTTTAGTCTCCGGCGGCGGTACGAACCTGCAGGCGATCATTAACCAGATCACTGACGGCAGACTGCCGGGGATACATATTGCCGGTGTCCTTGCTTCGAAACCAGGCATTGGCGCCTGTAAACGGGCGCGGGACGCCCATATACCCTGTACCATTCTTAATCGCGGTGATTTTAGTGACAGAAACGATTATGATCAGGCGATGCTGCGGGCTATTGAGCTTTGGCAGCCTGATCTGGTTGTGCTGGCCGGGTTTCTCAGTTTGATAGGACCTGCGGTGATCAGCCGGTATGATAAAAGGATGATCAATATTCATCCATCGCTCATTCCTGCTTTCTGCGGTACCGGGCTGTATGGTCTGCGTGTCCATCAGGCAGCGCTGGACTATGGCGTTAAACTGACCGGCGCAACGGTTCATCTGGTAGATGAGGCGTATGACCAGGGCCCCATTGTCCTGCAGAAAGCGGTTGCCGTGATGCCGGACGATACACCACAGACGCTGCAGCAGCGTGTGATGTGTGAAGCGGAGCAGGTTATCCTGCCGGAAGCCATCCGGCTGTTCGCGGCGGATCGTATTGTTCTCAAAGGACGGACGGTACAGATTATGGAGGAAAGAAAATGAAAAAACGAGCGTTAATCAGTGTATCCGATAAATCAGGGCTTGTTGAACTGGCCAGAAAACTGTCTGAACAGGATTTTGAACTGGTTTCAACTGGCGGAACAGCCAGGCAGCTCCAGGAAGCGGGTTTGGCGGTCATTCCTATTGATCAGGTGACAGGCTATCCTGAGTGTCTGGACGGGCGGGTGAAAACACTGCATCCGAAAATTCATGGCGGAATCCTGGCGATCCGCGAAAATGAGGTACATATGCGTACTTTGCAGGAGCTTGAGATCACACCGATCGACCTGGTGGTGATCAACCTGTATCCTTTTAAGGCGACAATTCAGAAAGAAGGCGTCAGCCTTGATGAATGTATTGAGAATATCGATATCGGCGGTCCCGGTATGCTGCGCGCGGCCGCGAAGAACCATCGCGATGTAACCGTACTGGTTGATCCGCAAGACTATGACCTCGTACTGCGGGAACTGGCTGAGCGAGGGGACACCACAAAAGAAACACGCTATCGCCTGGCCTGCAAGGTGTTCCAGCATACAGCCGCGTACGACGCGCTGATTGCAGGTTATCTTACGCGGCAGCTGCCGGATACAGAACCGCCGCAGCAGGTGACCTTGACTTATGACAAAATAAGCGGTCTTCGCTACGGCGAGAACCCGCACCAGTCGGCTACTTATTACCAGGAGGCTGTACCGCAGCCAGGCTCTCTGCCTCAGGCCAGCCAGCTGGGCGGCAAAGCGTTATCATATAATAATCTGGCTGATACCGACGCGGCTATCGCGCTGCTGAAGGAATTTACCGAGCCAACGGTTGTGGCGATCAAGCATGCCAATCCCTGCGGTGTTGGCAGCGATAATGATCTGCTTCGTGCCTGGGAAAAGGCATACGCGGCGGATTCTGTCTCGATTTTCGGCGGCATTGTCGCCTTTAATCGTCCTGTTGACCTGAGTGTCGCCAAAGCGACGAAAGGTGTTTTTCTGGAAGTTCTGGTCGCGCCTGATTTTACGGATGACGCGCTGGCAGAACTGCGGACCAGAAAGAATTTGCGTATTTTGCGCCTTCCTGACGTGGCCCGTCCAATAGAGCCGGGCAGTATGGCCTATAAGCCTATTTTAGGCGGTCTGCTGGTTCAGGAGCAGGACACGTTGCTGCTGGATGAGCATCGCATGCTCGTCGCGACTGAGAACAAACCGGATGAAGCGATGCGTGATGACCTGATCTTCGCGATGAAGGTGGTTAAACATACGAAATCGAACGCGATTGTCCTGGTCAAAGATGGGCAGACAGTTGGGATTGGCCCTGGACAGCCAAACCGGATCACGTCAGTCCAGCTTGCCGTGAAAAACGCCGGTGAGCAGGCGAAAGGCTCAATCATGGCTTCCGACGCGTTCTTTCCGTTCTCCGACTGTGTTGAGGCAGCTGCCGAAGCTGGTATCGTGGCTATCATTCAGCCGGGCGGATCGATCCGTGATCAGGAGTCGATTGACGCCTGCAACCAGCATCAGCTGCCGATGCTGATGACCGGCCTGCGTCATTTCCGCCATTAATCCGTACGTAAGAGGTTATTCATGAAAATATTAATTGTCGGCGGCGGCGGTCGTGAGCACGTCATTGCCTGGAAACTCAAACAGAACGCTCGTGTTGAGAAACTCTACGCCGCGCCCGGCAATGCCGGAATAGCGCTATTAGCCGAATGTGTGCCGATCAAGGCGACTGATCTAGACCAGCTGGTCAGTTTTTCGGTTGAAAAAAAACTGGATCTGGTTTTTGTCGCGCCTGACGATCCGCTGGCCCTTGGCCTGGTAGACCGGCTTGAAGAAGCTGGTATCAAAGCCTTTGGTCCCAGTCAGGCAGCGGCGAGAATTGAATCTAGCAAATCGTTTGCCAAACAGCTGATGCGTGAGAAAAATATACCTACCGCCGACTATACGGTGTTCTCAGAACTTGAGCCGGCACTTGCCGCGGTGGACGTGGCTTCCTTGCCTCTGGTTGTCAAAGCCGACGGTCTGGCACTGGGTAAAGGTGTCATCATCGCCCAGACCCGGGATGAAGCGCGCCAGGCTGTTCATGACATGCTGGGCGGCAGTCGCTTTGGCGATGCCGGCAGAACCATTGTCCTGGAAGAATTCCTGCGCGGCCCGGAATTGACTGTATTGGCTTTTTGCGACGGAAAAACCGTCAAGCCGATGCTTTCATCACGTGATCATAAGCGTGCTTTCGACCATGACCGCGGGCCGAATACCGGCGGCATGGGCGCGGTATCGCCGGGCGCGAAACTCTCTGAAAAGGACTGGCAGCAGATGCAGGCCAGTATCTTTCAACCGACTCTCGACGCGCTCAGAGAAAGAGGAACCCCTTTTTCAGGTGTGATCTATTTCGGATTGATGCTGACAGAGCAGGGCCCGAAAGTGATTGAGTATAATGCCCGGTTTGGTGATCCTGAAGCGCAGGCTATTCTGCCCTTGCTGGAGACGGATCTGCTTGAGATTATCGAGTCGATCCTGGATCAGAAACTGGACACGCTGGATATCAAGTGGAGTCAACAGGCTTCCTGCTGCGTGGTTGCCGCTTCAGGTGGTTATCCATCAAGTTACAAAAAAGGTTATCCGATAGAGGGAATCGATGAAGCCGAGCGATTTGGCCTTGTTTTTCAGGCTGGAACGGCTCTTGACCAGGGCCGTGTCGTGACCAGCGGCGGCCGGGTTCTGTGTGTGACCGCGATGGCTGACACACTGGACCAGGCGATTGACACGGCCTATCGCGGCATGGATTGTATTCGGTTTAAGGATAGGCATATACGAAAGGATATCGGTCGCACATGAAACGAGTAGGACTTTGCGGCGGTACATTTGACCCGCTGCATAACGGACATGTAGCCCTGGTTAAAGCCGCTGTTGATAGCGGACAAATTGACCAGTGTTTCGTGATGCCGGCCGGCAGACCGCCTCATAAGCAGCATCAGATCGTATCACCCGCTGCCTATCGTCTGGCAATGGTTGAAAAAGCTTTCGCTCATATGCCTGCTGTGGTCGTGTCCGACATGGAGATTCATCAAAAAGGCCGCTCCTATACACTGGATACCGTCAAACGATTGCTGCCCAAACTGGAGCCGGACTCAGAACTGGTTTTAATTTATGGCTCGGATATCCTGATTGACCTGGAGCAGTGGCACCAGCCGCAGGATATTCTTAATCTTTGCCCGCTGCTTCTGGCTCGCAGAGGCGGATATGATCCGTTACAGATGGACAGGCTCGCTGACAAGATGAGACAGAAGTTTAAGGCGCGGATTGATTTTTTTGACTGCCCGGAACTGGATGTATCCAGTCATGCCATTCGCGATGACATTACCCGGAAAAAACCCTGGCGGCACCAGGTGCCTGAGGCGGTCGGTCGTTTTATTGAGTATCACGGGTTTTATCAATATGCCGGTGATCTGGATCGGATAGAGCCGGCGATATGGCATCAGCTGCTAGATTATGAAACCCGGATCTGGCCGCTCTTTACCAGGAAAAGGCTGCTGCACTCACTGAATGTGATGCTTGCCTGCCTGCATCTGGCGATGATCCATAAGGTGCCGCTGGAAAAAGCGGGTCTGGCCGGGCTGATTCACGACTGCGCGAAATGCCTGCCGCGGAAAGAGCAGATGGAGCTGGCCAAAAAAAGCGGTGATGATTCAATGCTGGAACAGGATCTGGCGCACGCGCCGGCCGGGATGGTTCTGGCCAGGGAACAACTGAACGTAACCGATGAGGATGTGCTCAGAGCCATCTTCTGCCATACAACCGGCTGCCCCGAAATGTCGCCCCTGGCGATGATTTTGTTTCTGTGCGATAAAATTGAGCCGTCGCGGCACTACGAGAGATTACAGCCGATTCGTGATCTGGCAGAGAAAGATCTGCGGCAGGCAATGCTGCTTTGTGTTGAAGAGATTAATCTGTTTCTTGTTCGCAGTAAACTGGCGCCGCATCCCTATACACTGCAGCTGGTCGCGAAGCTGCAAAGTGAAACACAGTGAACTTAAACGATAACAGAGCAAACTGGATAAGACAAACTAGCGAAAGACTCAATCTATAGAGTTGCCAGGCCGCAAAAGTCAGGTCTCTGAACAAGCCACGGCGTTTATTTAAGCGGATATCGCTTTTTCTGCCAGGTGATGCAGTAATAAATTTACGCAAAAAACGATTCTTTAATATGGTGAGTTATTATGTGTGATTCACAAGAAGGGGTTATGATATAATAACCCTAATCAATCGCGAGTTCGGTGCAGCCGCTTTTTAGAGGCTATAGCTGCTCAGCCGCAAAAAGGAGGATGACTGATTGACTGCAGAACAAACCGCTAAAATAGTACAGACATTGCTGGAAGACAAAAGGGCACGTGACATTGAAGTGATGAATGTGGAAGGTAAAACGATCCTGGCTGACCGCTTTGTGATCGCGACAGGGACTTCAGTAACCCACATAAAAGCTCTGGCTGATGATATTGAGTTTTCTCTTAAAGATCAGCATCAGAGGATGCCGGACCATATTGAAGGGTATTCAACCGGCCGCTGGATTTTGATGGACTACGGTGATGTGATTGTCCACATCCTGCATCAGGACGAACGCGATTTTTACAGTCTGGAAAAACTCTGGCAGGAGCAAAGGCGAACGGGCTGATAAGATGTACTGGCCCGGCACATATAAATAGTATCAATAAGCGGTGCCATACTGTATGTTACAGGCATGAGCACTGCTTTTTGCTGTTCAGTTTATCTGACTCCTGCAAATGAAAATCTTTCTCTAGGGTTGTAATGGGTAATGATTTTTG
>SLMY01000015.1 GCA_007133255.1 Clostridiales bacterium | reverse complement strand
CTTTCTGGCGCAGGCTGATTTCAGCGTCAATTGGTTCATCGGAAGTAAAGGTGATACTGACGGATGGATAGGTTAGTGAACCTTCATATTTGCCTGTCGTCTCGTTCAGTGTCTGCTCAACCGGGCGATTCAGGGTTGAAATAGTAACCGTCAGATGGTCCGGATCATTTGATATAGGCCCGGCGATTGTTGTGCCCGGAAGCGCGGCGTCCACAACGATTCTATTGTGCGTTCCATCTTCATATGCCCAGATCAATACATACTGTCCATCTGTTTCCATAGCGCGGACAGACATCAGATCACCCAGCGGGGTCTGCACGCCGGTTACTGTCAATTGAGTTATAGAAAAATCAGATCGCTTCATATCAAGCAAAGGTCTTTCCTTGTCAACTTCAATATCGTAAAAATGTTCATACTGGCCGTTCACTTCTTCAACTCTGCTGACGTCGTTCGCGTGCCAAACGTTCACGGTGATCGCTGCCGTGCCATTTTCCATGTCTTTGACGTTAGTCACTTCACCAGACAAGGTCTCGCTGACAATCTCGCCGACAATCGCGAACTGCTGCGACTGGGACTGCCACATTCCCGCCCCGTCCGCTGACGCGGTTACTTCCACCCAAGCGGTGACATTCGCTATTCTTGGAAAATAGAAAGCACGCCAGCTCATCGGTGGACCTGATTCAATTTCCGCCACCATAACAGTCTGACCAGCCGGTATCGACATGGTCTCGCCGCTAATCAGGCTGAAGCGCTGCCTTTCATTGCCCAGGTCAAGACTCCATCCGTCCTGGCCCTGCGCTACCAGCGGTCCTTGGATGCTGACCTGATCAGAGCTGGTATTTTTCAACCAGATTTCAAGGCTGATATCGGTTCCTTCTTCATAGTCAACTGGTGAATTAGTCACCAGCTCCAGTCCCGGATTAAAAACAACCGGCTCAAGCTTCACTGTGACCGCGGGGCTCAGATTATGATCAACACCGTCGATTTTCAGATAGACATCGAATTTTATGTCGTGGTCAGCCGCGGTGTGCGAACGCCAGGTGTCCGGAAGGCCGGGCGCGACCTTCGCGAATACTTTGGTCTCGTCGGGCGCGATTTCCAGACTGGCCGCGCCATCAAATAACACATCATTTTTGTCACTGCTGAGTGTCTCACGTGCGAAAACCAAGTCCATGCCCTGGTAATAAACGGTAGCCTGAACATCAACCGGTCCGGATAAAACAATAGCTTCTTTCGAGTCGTTGGTCAGCGTCAGTTCAACCACTTCGCCGCCTGCGTAGGTTGTTTCTGCTGAGCCGAGCACATAGTCGCTGCTGGCACGCACTTCGCTGAACTGAGCTGGCGCCGCGAACATGACAAAAGCGAAAATAAACGCGACAGCGGCTGCTAGTGTTTTCATACGGTTCGGGCCAAATCTTTGTTGCATAATGTTCCCCCTTCATTTTTACAAACTAACGATTGGATACTTGTTTTTTACACATCTGATCGTGTAAAAACGATTAAAATCAGGCTTAATGACGCTTCGAGATTCAATTTTATTATCAATAAAAAAGCATGATGTTATCTGAAATTATACCATGAAAGGCCAGAGGCAACAGCCTTATCCGGCAAATAGGCGCATGTTGAAACGAAATTGTTAACAGAACGCAACGTAAAAGGGGGCATGCGGCGAATCTGCACGCCGTAATGATTTCATCTTCAGCATATGAATGTGAAAACAGGGTAATAAAGAGCCTGTCATTAAAAATCGCAGCCGTTAGTTGGAACTTGCCAGCGAATTGAACAAAACAATCGTGCGCAGTCCCCGTGAACCCTCCCCATCTAAGCGTCTAGCTTTAATGGGGAGGGTCCACTAACCACGCGAAAAGACGTGAATTTGACATCCCGGCCAACCAGGCCTTATTGACTGCTGACGCTCACCTGCAGCAAGCGGGCCGCGTCCTGCTCCCACTGTTCATCAATCTGGTCCGGCTGGCTGGGGATAAGAACAATATCAGAACCATCCCGGGTCAGCTGACTGGGCTTTAGCTCCATTTCGCCGGCAACCCCATCAACATGGATCAGCCCCTCAGGAGTATGGACAAATCCCTTGATCCGGTGGCAAAGCGGCTTGAAATGTTCAAGAAACGCGCTCAGATCAGACGGGTTAACAGGATCGGTAAAGTGGAGGATAAACAAGTCGGGCCGTGTTTCCCTTGTGTTGAGTGTTTTCAACCGGCGGCCAAGGCGGGACTGCCGTACTTTTGTCAGTTGATCGATGCTGATTTGGCCATAAGATGTTTCGATGATATGGGCCAGCGGGTTAACGCGCCTGATCTTTTGCCTGACCTCATCCATGAGATCGGGTGTGACCAGATCTGCCTTGTTGATCACAATCAAGGTGCTGGCCAGGATCTGCCGGCTGATGGTCATCAGGCTCTGGCTGATACGCAGATAGTTTTTCGCGTCCGCCAGGCAGATAACCCCGCTGTAGGCATAGGCGCTGTCTGTCTGGCGGTTCACCTGGCGCATAATATCCTGCATGCCGGAAGGATCGGCCAGACCGGTGCTTTCAACCAGCACCACATCAGGTTTTCTTTCGCTGATTTCAACCAGCGCTTCAACAAAACGCCCTTCCAGGCATTTACAGAAAATTGAGCCGTTATTCAGCTCTTGAATATGAACTGAAGCCTGCTCTAAAACCGGTCCGTCAACACTCACTTGTCCAAACTCATTGACAATAACAGCCAGTTTCTTATTTTGCTGTTCGAACTGCTCTAGCAGGTTGAGGATCAGTGTGGTTTTACCTGAACCCAGAAAGCCGGTAAGCAAATAGAGCTTTATCTTGTCTTTAGCGGCAGCTGTCTTTGCCGGTCTCGTTCCTGTTTGCCTGGCTGCTACTGGTTTTTTAGCAGCTGGTTTTGTTCCCTTTAGGTTAATTGACTGTTTATGTTGTTGTTCCTGCATGTGTTATCACTCCCGGTACATCATACTTAAAACATGGTCTGATATCCTCCCATTGTAAGT
>SLMY01000181.1 GCA_007133255.1 Clostridiales bacterium | reverse complement strand
TCTGCAGGGTTCCGAAAATAAGTGTCCTGATGTATCACTCTTTGGTGTGCTGACAAAAAACGGCTCTATGGCTGAATACGTTTGCGCGCACGAGGATCAGGTTATCAAAATAGATGACCGCATTGACGATATAAGCGCTTCTATGGCTGAACCACTGGCAGTCGCGCTGCATGGGATCAGAAGAGCACCTGATTTAAAGAATAAAACTGTTTTTGTTGCTGGTGCCGGTACAATCGGCTTATTTGTTGTCGCTTTACTTCAGCAGTTTCACTGCGCGAAAATTATTGTCACAGACCTGAACGCGCATCGCCTGTCGATCGCACGAGAGCTGGGAGCTGACGCGGTAATCAAGGCGGATGAGCAGGATGTCAAGTCAGCTGTTTTCGCGCTGACTGAGCAAAAGGGAGTCGATGTTTCCTTCGAATGTGTTGGCATAACGCCTACTGTCAGACAGGCAATGCATGCGTTGAAAATTGATGGCCATGCTGTTTGGATCGGAAACTCAGCCAAGCAAATTGAAACCGATATGCAGGCGATTGTCACCAGTGAGTGGAATATTTCAGGCAGTTTTCTCTATACGAGACAAGACTTTACCGATGTTATCAACATGCTGGCATCTAAAAGTATTGAACTGTCGCCTGTCATCAGCCAGACAATCAAGCTTAAAGACGGGCCAAACATGTTCAGCCACTTATATAAAAGCCCGGGCGACCTGATCAAAGTCGTAATAACGGATTAAGGTCTGCCTGCCCTGTGAATAGCTATTCACAGGGCAGGTAAGCTTATAAAACGCGCCATGCTTTTTTATAAAGGCCATATAAGATCCCTTATGAAAAATATTTCTAAATAATGACTTTTATCTGTAAATCCAAACGAACTTAATGCCGGCAAATAACGTCTGATAGATATAAGGAACTCCTTTGTTCTTTTAACGTCAGTATATGGGTCTGGAACAGGTCTTCTGCATAATGGTCAGACAGACAGGTTAAAAACTAGAGCTACTGATGAGGAACGTTATTTGAGTCAATCACTAGTCTTGTTTGGGAGGATTTATCATGAAACGGACACATTCTGTTTTTTATATAGCCATCGCCTTGCTGATCGCCGGCAGCCTTGTTTTGTCCGGCTGTAACGGCCGTTCATCTGGTATCAGCGCCAGCGATCTGATGCTGCATGTTGAAGCAGCAGAGTGGCCCGGCACAGCTGATCTGCCTGATTCAGAATTCATTCAGTCAGCGGCAGCGTTCAGCTGGAATTTGATTAACCTGGCTGGCCAGCAAGAAACTGATGAAAATAAAATGATCTCTCCGGCTTCTGTTTATCTGGCACTGGCGATGACCTTGAACGGCGCTGACCAGGATACAAAAGCGCAGATGATGGAGCAGCTGGCGGCCGAATTTGACTCGCGGGATGCTTTTAACCAGGAGGCGAAAAACTGGCTGATTCACTTGCAGCGGCAGACCGAAGAAGCCTCGCTTCATATTTCAAACGCGATCTGGTATCACGACGAGTTCGAAGCCGATCCTGACTTTCTACAGACGAACGCGGATTATTTTGACGCTGACGCGCGTCAGACAGATTTTTCAGAAAGCCAGGCAGTTGACCTGATCAATGACTGGGTCAGCGAAAAAACTGAAGGCAAAATCGACAGCATTGTCGATTCGATTGACGCTGATACTGTGATGTTTCTCATCAACGCGATTTATTTCAACGCGGACTGGCAAGATCCGTTTGAAGCGGAACTGACCAGAGACCGTGTCTTCTACGCGGCCGATGCTGAGATAGAAACGCCCTTTATGCATCGCTTAGGGGTAATTGATTATATGCGATCCGATACTGCTGAAGGGGTAATGCTCCCCTATGCCGATAACCGTTTTGGTTTTGTCGCGCTTTTACCAGATGATAATCTGTCCGCTGATCAACTGCTGCAGCAACTTGATCAGCCGAAACTAAAGCAGCTTCTTGAAAACAGGGAAACAAAAATGACAGATCTTGCTCTGCCAAAGTTTGAGTCTGAGTATGAGACCAGTTTAAAAGATACACTGGCTGATCTTGGGCTTGGTCAAATGTTCAACCCGGCTGCTGCTGATTTTTCGCTGATGCAGCCCAGCAGACAGAAAAACTTATATGTTGAAGATGTCAAACACAAAACCTATATTCGCGTTGATGAGAAAGGCACTGAAGCGGCCGCGGTTACATCAGTTGAAATGAGGGTAACCAGCGTACCTGAAACGGACCATATAATAGTTTTTGACAGACCCTTTGTCTATCTCATCATTGATCTTGATACGCAGCTGCCGTTGTTTGCCGGTATTATGAGCAAACCGTGATCTAATGAACCCTCTTCCGCCTGGACCTGCGGTTTAAAAGGTATGGCACACGATTGATTTTATTCAACGCCATCTCCTGGCATTGCCTGGTAATGGCGTTTTTTAACCAAAAACAAGAAGTCTCCCACCTCTAAGCAAAGCGAAGGTGGCAAGATGAATTGTTAACGAAGCGCCCTCTTTTCTGAGACTTTTCATTTTATAAAACATTAATCTGCAGCGCAGGATATACCTGAACTGCAGCTCAGCGCAGCTTTCTGGCCAGCATCTGGGCTTTAACCGAAAGCTCAGCAGCCTTAAAAGCATGCGCCTGTGTCATGGCGTTTTCAGTTCGGTTCAGGCAGTCAAGAATAAGCTGGCCAAAATAAGGATAGCCAACTTTTCCTTTAACCTCAAAATGAAACTCACCATCGCCATTAACCAGATAAACGTGATCACTTTCTTTGCTGCTGGTAATATCAACGTACTTTCGCAGTTCCAGATAACCGTCCGCACCCATGATAAAGGTTCTGCCGTCACCCCAGGTTGATAAACCATCTGGCGTAAACCAGTCAACACGAAAGTAACCTGAGACGCCGTTTTTCCCAACGACATTAAGATCGCCATAATCATCAAGCTCAGGATATTCCGGATGATCATAATTCGCGATCTGGCTATTAACAACCGATGCGTCATCTGAAC
>SLMY01000049.1 GCA_007133255.1 Clostridiales bacterium | reverse complement strand
GATCATTATGGACATGCTGAAGGGGATAAACTTATCAGAAGTGTGGCTGTGGTTTTGGGAAAATGCTTTCGGGAAAACGATATTGTAGCTAGAATTGGCGGTGATGAATTCGTCGCGATAGTCCATGGATGCAATACAGAAGACGCCAAATTAATCATGGACCGGATCAAGCTGCAAAACAAGTCCCATAACAGCAGCAGGCAAGATGAGCATTTGAAAATCAGTTTTTCGATTGGTTACGCGATTGGGGAAAACCTTAAAGACACAATAGAAACAGTTATGAAAAAAGCAGATGAACACATGTATAAAGATAAAACGAGTAAACGAACATGGCTTAACTGATTCTATCAGGCCATACATGATATGATGTACGGGAAATGAGGACTGCCAGTATGAGCGGTGTTGTGGACCTTTTTGGTCAATTTTTCAAAAATATCGAGGACGAGGAAAAAAGAATGCATACTGCGAACCTGATGGTCGTCGGTAAAACCGGTGTTGGCAAAAGTACATTGATCAACAGTGTCTTTAGAGAAGACCTCGCTGATACAGGGATCGGAACACCCGTGACCCAGCATTTGCAGCGGATCACAAAGACGGGGATTCCATTGGCCATCTATGATACAAAAGGAATCGAGCTGGACCATGCGATTCAAGATGAGATTAAAAAAGAAATTCTGGGTGAAATCGACCGGTTGATCAGGCTAAATGAAAAAGACAACCTGATCCATATGATCTGGTTTTGCATTAACAGTCTCTCCAGGCGGATTGAAGATTTCGAAGTCGAATGGATTCGTTCATTTTCTGAGAAAATCCCGGTCATAGTTGTTTTAACGCAATCCGTCGGCAAGGACTATAAAGAACTGGAAAAATACATCAAAGACCTTAATTTGCCGGTCAAGAATGTCAGGTCTGTGCTGGCCCATGACATTGAGATCACGAACGATTATACATTGCCGTCATTTGGCCTCAAAGAGCTTGTCGACATAACATTCGACTGTCTCCCGGAAGCTGCCCACGCTGCCTTCATCAACGCTCAGAAAGTTAATATCGAACGAAAGCTGGACGCGGCCAACAAGGCTGTGATTCCATTTGTGTCAGCCACTTTCGCTGCGGGGTTTAATCCGCTTCCTTTCGCGGACGCGGCCTTGATCGTGCCCGCGCAGCTGGCGATGCTGGCTCGACTGACGGTCATCTTTGGTATCCCGATCAATAAATCATTACTGACCGGTACGATCTCCGGTGTGCTGGGTACCGGAGGAGCCACACTCATCGGCAGAACGATTGTTGCCAACATTATCAAGTTCATCCCTGGCGTCGGCACAGCGGTTGGAGGAACCATCAGCGGGACCACCGCGGCTGTGATCACAGCCGCTCTGGGCTTTTCTTACAACCAGGTGATGGTTACAATGGCCAAAAAGATCTTTTCAGGTCATGATGTCACCGAGAAGGAGATGATTGAGCTCATGAGAAGAACATATAAAGAGCAGATGCGAAAAGGGAAGGACTTGCTAAAATGAAGGCGCGGTTAGGCCCATTGAGCGAGTCCTTCACACTTCAACACCCTTAGGGTTAAGTGGGGAGGAGTCTGTCACAGAATTACATTATACCTAGACGAATAACACTCCAGGACAGTTTTTTCGCCAGCATCTGAATTTTGCCGCTCGACAGCTTGGTATCAGCATTAACTGCCGGCACAATCGCTTCAGGATTATCATAACTATTGCCTTTACTGATATCATCTGAGTAAAGCTCAATATGCTCAATCAGCTGAAAGCCTTCAAAGCTTCTTACATCCAGATCAATCTCAATATCATCAGCGACATCACGGTTCAAAACAAAAATATTAACTTCTTCTTTTTCTTCATCCATTACCACGGCGGCTTCGATCGATTTGACATCTTCATAAGACATGCTCTGCGCGAACGCGTCGAGATTATAGCCTTTGACATCAAATAGAGGGCTTTCAACCGTTGGCAGGAGTGATGTGCCGCGCCCGTATTTTGATAGAAGATAAAATGAGTGATAAGTCGCGGATTGCCAGACATGATCATGATCAAAAGCAATCGCGCCGCGAACACCACCTGTCATGCAGCCAATCTTGACTCGGTCGGCATGACGTATAAATGTCATAATGATCGATGCTGATGTCAACGCGTTTAGAAGCTGATTCTGATGCTTATGGTGCATGCTGTCGTCGGATTTAGCAGTTGGATCGAAGTATAAAAAGGGTCTGTCCTTATTACCGTCGGTGAAGCTTTCAAACGGAACCTGTCCAGCTGTGCCTGTATATGTTTTCCCCTGTTCTTTGAACCTGCTGCCATACTCGTCAAATGAAAGCATCATCTTCTTTTTTGTTCTCAGTTTTGTTTTCATATAGTCACATATAGAAATTTCTGTATTAATATAGTCCTCAAATGCGGATGACGCGTTTAAATAGGCATCCATACTACCAACAGGCGCGCAGTGATAATGATGCAAGGAAACATAATCGACCGTTTCATAGCATTGCTCCAAGACTGATATATCCCACTCAGGATACGTGTTCAAGTAGGGAGAACACGAAACGCAGGCAACGGTCTCAATAGATGGATCAACCCATTTCATAGCTTTTGAAGTTTCATGAGCCAGTACACCATAACCTTTGGGGTCTTTCTGCCATGAACGAATCTGCCAGGGACCATCCATTTCATTGCCTAAATACCAGGTCTTAATGCCATGCGGATCTTTATAACCGTTTTTTATCCGTAAATCCGACCAGTATGTTCCACCTGAGTGATTCGAATACTCAACGCATTCAATCGCGCTGTTTATATCGCCAGTACCAAGGTTGATTGTATATAGCGGTTCTACATTCGCGCGCCTTGCCCATTCAAGATATTCATCATGGCCGACAATGTTTGGCTCGTACTGCCGCCAGGCCAAATCAAGATGTGATTTACGTTTCTCTTTAGGTCCAATAGAATCACGCCATTCCCATCCAGAAATAAAATTGCCGCCAGGCAGCCTGATTG
>SLMY01000037.1 GCA_007133255.1 Clostridiales bacterium | reverse complement strand
TTATAAAGGGTAAGTTTCTGGCGCAAGGCCGGACAGGAGGTATTTAATATGGATTTTAACGATGCTGATCTGCGCAGTCGCTATTGGCATACCACTTCACATATAATGGCACACGCGGTCAAAAGGTTGTATCCTGAGACGCGTCTGGGCATTGGTCCGTCAATTGATCAGGGGTTCTACTACGATTTTGACCATGAGACAACTTTCTCGCCAGATGAGCTCAAGAATATTGAGCAGGAGATGAAAAAAATCATCAGGGAGAAACTGCCGCTTGAGCGATTTGAGCTGCCGCGGCAGGAAGCGCTGGACTTGATGGAGGAGAAGGGTGAGATCTATAAAATAGAGCTGATTCATGACCTGCCTGAAGATGAAGTGATTTCTTTTTACCGCCAGGGTGATTTTGTTGATCTTTGCAGCGGCCCGCATCTGGAGCATACTGGCCAGGTGAAGGCTGTTAAGCTGACGCAGGCTGCCGGTGCTTACTGGCGCGGCAGTGAGAAAAATAAAATGCTGCAGCGCATTTACGGCATCAGTTTCCCCGACAGGCAGATGCTCATTGACTATATTCAGCAGCAGGCAGAAGCGCGCAAGCGTGATCATAATAAACTGGGCAGAGAGCTCGGGTTTTTCACCACCACTGATTATATTGGCCAGGGCTTGCCGATTATGCTGCCTAAAGGGGCTAAGGTTCTTCAGATCCTGGAGCGCTTTGTTGAAGATGAAGAAGAAAAACGCGGCTACCAGTTGACCAAAACCCCGTTTCTGGCGAAATCGGATTTATATAAAATATCAGGCCACTGGCAGCATTATCAGGATGGCATGTTCGTTATGGGTGACCCGGAAAAAGAAGCGGAAGAGGAAGTGCTGGCTTTACGGCCCATGACCTGTCCGTTCCAGTTCCAGGCGTACCTGCAGAAGACAAGAAGCTACCGTGACCTGCCGATTCGCTACAGCGAAACCTCCACTTTGTTTCGAAATGAGTCTTCAGGAGAAATGCACGGGCTGATTCGAGTCCGTCAGTTCACCATTTCTGAAGGTCATATAATCTGTACACCGGAACATCTTGATAAAGAGTTTAGCGACAGCCTTGAACTGGCCCGATTTATGCTGAAGACCATCGGCCTGTATGAAGATGTCAGCTACCGGTTTTCGCTCTGGGATCCGAAAGACACAGATAAATATATTGGTTCAGCAGCGCAATGGGACGCGGCCCAGTCGGCCATGCGGCGGATTTTAGATCATATGGATCTTGACTATACGGTTGCTGATGGAGAAGCGGCTTTTTATGGCCCGAAACTGGATATTCAGATCCGCAATGTTTTCGGGAAGGAAGATACGCTGATTACCGTTCAAATTGATTTTCAGCTGGCTGAACGATTTGGCATGACTTATACCGATAAAGAGGGTCATAAACAACATCCTTTTATTATCCACCGCACATCTATCGGTTGCTATGAGAGAACACTGGCTTTATTGATTGAAAAATACGCCGGTGCCCTGCCGCTGTGGATGGCACCTGAACAGGCCCGGGTTCTGCCGATTTCAGAAAAACATATTACACAGGCAGAACAGCTGGCTGAGAAGCTGCGTCAGCATGGCCTGCGCGTGACAGTCGATCAGCGTGATGAAAAAGTAGGCAAGAAGATACGTGAGGCTCAAATGGACAAACTGCAGTATATGCTGATTTTAGGTGATCAGGAGGTTGAAGCAGGTACGGTGTCTGTGCGGTCACGTAAAGAAGGTGACATGGGCGTTATGCCTGTCGGCGATCTCATCAATCGTCTGCTTCGTGAATCAAACGAACGCGTGAACTGATACAGACTGCTGAGTTGAGAAGCAGCTGATAAACAATAGAACACAAAGCGCTGCGAAGTTGTTTAAAAAAAGCGTGCCCCGGATGTTGTTTTTAATCCAGCATCCGGGGGGCGCTTTTTCATGGATCATGATAAAAACGGTGCCACATTTATCGTGACACCGCCTTATCTGCATATGGTCGGAGTGAGAGGACTTGAACCTCCGGCCTCTTGGTCCCGAACCAAGCGCTCTACCACCTGAGCCACACCCCGTCAGCCTTGATTATTTTACTGGTATAATCGCTGAGTGTCAAGGGGAGGAATCATCAAAATCAATTGCTTCGCGGCTTTGCCCGCGTGAATTTCAGGCAATACGAAAGGCTGCCGCCCTGGTACCTTCAGCTTTAAGCATAGAGTCCAGATAAAAAAACTAAAACAAACAGCAGCCTTATTTAGAACAAAGCCAGGAAACGCATAGCAAAAAGCTTATAAAGGCTGTCTGAAATTGATCATCTCCGGGAATTGTAAATAGGCACACATATCCGTTATACTAGATGAAAGTGAACGGAGGCGATGGTATGAGTCAAGCTGATGAACTGTTTAAAGCTAATTGCCGGTTGATTCTCGAAAAAGGTTATGACCAGACCGGTGAAGCGGTCAGGCCTCACTGGCCGGATGGCGATCCTGCCTATACCATAAAAATGTTCGGCCTGGTTAACCGCTATAATCTTGCTGAAGAATTTCCAATCCTGACCATCCGGCCGATTAACTTCAGGGCGGCCATTGATGAGATGCTTTGGATCTGGCAGAAAAAATCAAACCGGATTGAAGATCTTAACAGCCGCATCTGGGACAGCTGGGCAGATGAGCAGGGAACAATCGGCAAAGCCTATGGATATCAGCTGGCGCAGAAGCATCAGTATCCTGAGGGTGAGTTTGACCAGGTAGACAGGATTTTGTTTGACCTGAAAAACAAGCCTGCCAGCAGGCGGATTCTGGCCAATATGTATAATCACCAGGATCTTCATGACATGCAGCTTTATCCTTGTGCCTACAGCCTGACACTGAATGTCAGCGGAGATAAGCTGAATGCTTTGCTTAACCAGCGCTCACAGGATATGCTGGTGGCGAATGGCTGGAATGTGATGCAATATGCTGTTCTGGTCCATCTTCTGGCCCAGGTGAGTCATCTGCAGGTGGGTGAGCTGGTTCATGTGATC
>SLMY01000281.1 GCA_007133255.1 Clostridiales bacterium | reverse complement strand
TGGTGCGCGGCACGTACCCCTGGCCGGGCGCTTACACCTGGTGCGGCAGCAAGCGACTGAAAATACACCGCGCCAAAGTGAATCATGACCAGGAACTGATCAGGCAGGCAGACAATCTGGAACCCGGGACCATTTGTCTTTGCGGCGGACAGTCAATCAGTGTTGTCTGCGGCAGCGGTGTGATAGACCTTTTTGAGATACAGTCGGAATCCGGGAAGCGCATGCACTGCCGCGACTGCGCTCATAATTACCGGCTCGGACAATTAATGGGAGGCGAAGATACATGACAACAGTTGCTGCTTTTGGTGGTTTTGGCGGGTTCGGATTATTTTACGGATTTGATATTTATTATCTGGTTCTGGTTATTCCGGCACTGCTGATCTCCCTGTATGCCCAGGCGATGGTCAAGAAAACGTTTCATACCTTCAGCAAAACGCGTGCCGCGTCCGGTATGACCGGCTATGACGCCGCGAAGCAGATTATCGACGGGTATCATCTGGATGATGTTAAAATTGAACGGGTCCGCGGTGAGCTGACCGACCATTTTGATCCGCGCACAAAAGTGCTGCGTTTATCTGATTCCACATACGACAGCCCTTCCATAGCCGCGATTGGTGTGGCAGCCCATGAGGCCGGCCATGCCGCGCAGCATCATGAAGGGTATCTGCCGAACAAGTTTCGCGGCGCGTTGTTTCCGGTGGCCCGGATCGGCTCCCAGTTTGGTCCCTTTATGGCGATTTTCGGTATTATTTTAGCGATTGATCCGCTGATTAATGTGGGCATACTTCTCTTTTTCGTGGCGGTTATGTTTTATCTGATTACCTTGCCGGTGGAGTTTAACGCCAGCAGCAGAGCGATTCGTGTCCTGGAAGCACAGTCGATTCTGAACCGCGAAGAACTGGCGGGCGCCCGCAAAGTACTGCGTGCCGCTGCCATGACCTATGTGGCTTCGGCTCTGATGGCGATCGCCAACTTGCTTCGACTGCTGCTGCTGTCGAACCGCAGACGCTGATGGGTACAGCAAATGGCCGCCGTTCACAGGCCGCCGACCCGGCAAGAAAAGCGGCCTTTCAGGTGCTGCGGTCAGTTTTTGAACATCAGGCATACGCGAATCTGAGCAGTCTGAAGGCCTTGAGCGGTCCTGAGCTTGCCGCCAGAGACCGCGCGTTCGCCTCGGCGATTATCTATGGTACGATCAGCCGGGTATACAGTATTGACTGGCTGATCAGCCAGTCAAGCAGCCGTGAGATAAAAAGTCTTGATGAAGCTGTTCGCACCATTCTCAGAATGGGTGTCTGGCAGCTTTACTGGGCAGGCAGTGTACCGGACTCGGCAGCTGTCAATGAGAGTGTGAAACTGGCGGCCAGTTTGAAAAAAAAGAGCGCTGCCGGTTTTGTCAACGCTGTTTTACGTCAGATCAGCCGCGACAGACCGGTGCTGCCTGAAAATAAACCGCCTGTCTTATACAGCCTCCCGCCAGAGCTTTACGGGTATCTGAAAAAGTGGTATGGCAATGAAGCGCCGCAGCTGGCCAAAGCTTTTCTAAATGAGAATAAAACAATCACCGCCCGGGTCAATACCTGCCGGACGAATCCTCAAAAGCTTGGCAGGCAGCTTCAGGAAGAAGGGGTTGCGGTGCTGCCGGGGCAATACTGTGAAGAAGCGCTGCGGCTGGAGCTGTCTGGCCGGGCTGTCGGCCAGCTGGATGCCTGGCAGCAAGGTCTGCTGGCCGTTCAGGATGAAGCGGCTATGCTGGTCGCCCGCGTGGCGGATCCGCGGCCGGGACAGCGTGTGATTGATCTTTGCGCGGCTCCGGGCGGCAAATCGGCGCACCTGTTTGAAAAGGCAGACGGCCAGATACAGCTGCTGGCGTTCGACAAAAACGAACAGCGTCTGGATCTGATGCGAAAAAACTTCGAGCTTCTGGGGCATCAGGCGATTGTCTGCCTTAAGGGTGACGCGGCCGGAACCGGAATGGATCCCGAGTTAGCCGCTTCGGCTGATGTGGTGCTGCTCGACGCGCCTTGCAGCGGACTGGGCCTGCTGGCCAGAAAGCCTGAACTGAGATTGACGATGACACATGAGAAAATGATTCAGCTTTATCCGCTTCAGGCCGCGATGCTCGATTACGCCGCAACGCTTGTCAAGCCTGGCGGCAGCCTGGTATACAGTACATGCACCTTGAACCCCGCTGAAAACCTTGAAGCGGTCAGCGCTTTTCGCCAGCGAAGCCATTCCCCTTTTGAGATGCCATCTATCAGCGCTAACCTGCCGGACAAGCTGCTGGCGCACGCTGATCTGTGTCAGCAAGCGGCTGACGGCTGGGTGCAGACCCTGCCCCATCGTCACGGGGTAGACGGGTTTTTTATAGCCAGACTAATAAGAAGTCTTTAGCAGATCAGGAGAACGTATGAAATATATCTATGACCTCAGTTATGATCAATGGCAAGCCTGGGTTAAAGAGCAGGGCCTGCCTCTTTTTAGAGCTGAGCAGATCTATACCTGGCTTAGCCGCGGTATCGCGCGGACAGATGAGATGCTCAATGTACCCAAAAAAATCAGGCAGCTGCTCGATGATTCTTTCACGATTCAAGGTATGATCTGTGAAGATAAACAGGTTTCCAAACTGGACGGCACGATAAAATACGGGTTTCGCCTGGCAGACGGCAATCGGATTGAGAGTGTGCGCATGTTGTACAAGCACGGGCAGTCTGTTTGTCTGTCCTCACAGGCAGGCTGCCGAATGGGCTGCACCTTCTGTGCTTCAACCGGTGCCGGGTTCGGACGGAATCTGACCAGCGGTGAGATGCTGGCCCAGGTGGCTGTGATCGCCAGAGATACAAAGGAACGTGTCAGCCATGTTGTGATCATGGGAATTGGCGAACCGCTCGACAACTATGACGCTGTCGTTTCCTTTCTGAAAAACATCAACCACCCAAAAGGTCTGAATATCAGTCTGCGCCATATTTCTGTATCAACTTGCGGACTGGTTCCCGAAATGCTAAAATTCACAGATGA
>SLMY01000018.1 GCA_007133255.1 Clostridiales bacterium | reverse complement strand
TGTTCAACAACAGCTGCAGGCGGTCTTTTTCCGCCCTGTTCATCATAGGTTTTTAGAACGGCCGCTGCCAGCTGATCAATCTGGTGCAAAGCGCCGCTTTCAGAATCAAAAGCCAGGTGTTCCTGGCCTATATTAAATAGATGCAGCAATAAAATGCCTCCTGTAAAATTTGTTGCCATACGGTGACAGGCGTTGACCGAAGCGTAACCGCGCTTCATTCAGCATGTGAGTTGAGTGCCGCCGTAAAAAAATGAACAGTGAAAAGCCGGCTGCTTCCCACTATTCATCACATCATCTCTAAACTAAGCAGTCCTGTTCACTGTCCTGCTGTTTTCAAGTTGCTTTTTGAAAGGCGCCGGGCTGATCCCCGGATATCTTAGCGATTTTCGTTCTCGCAGCCCTGGTTACCAACTGTACAGCTGGTTTTACAAGCTGACTGGCAGGATGACTGGCATTCTCCGCACGCTTTATTATGTGAAGGTTCCTGAATACAAGCTCCGATAATCGTTTTAATGTGGTTCATCTGCTATTCCTCCCGGTTAGGTCTTTTTTAAACGCATACCATCTCGCAGGTGTTGAAGAAACTGAAAACCTGATAACTGACTTCATCACATCAGGCCAGACAAGCGATCATCATGATTGACAGGCAGCGGCGTTCTTTTCGATTTTTAAGATTTCTTAAACAATTAATCTGAAAGCGGTTTGTCAATTTTATTGATCGCGCTCTTTTTAACGGTTACCAGCGTATTAGCGACACTTGTTGATACGGTCACTTCATCGTCTTTAATATTGACGATTTTGCCGGAGATGCCGCCGATTGTCACGACACTGTCGCCAACAACCATAGCGCTGATCTGTTCCCGCAGCTTCTTTTCTTTTTTCCTCTGCGGACGAATCAGCAGAAGATACATCAGGCCGAACATCAGGCCCAAAGGTAAAACAAGTCCGAGAATTGCTTCTATACCGCCGGCTTCCGCGGCTAATGAAATATGATACATGTAAGATCCTCCTCGTAATTCCGGCAGCAGTTATCGCATAACAGTCTGTCTGCCGATCTAAGCAAACAATATCATAGCATTAAAACGAGTGATGACGCAAGTAGGTTATGGCCATTAATAACCATATGCTTCAAAAAAAGTGTCTCTGAAATCACGCAGTCTGTCTTGCGCGATCGCCTGTCTGACTTTCTCCATCAGGTTCAGGAGGAAGTGAAGATTATGCCACGATGCCAGACGCATACCAAACAGCTCATTTGCTTTGATCAGGTGACGGATATAGGCGCGGCTGTAATGCTGGCAAACATAACACGTACAAGTTTGATCAATAGGAGCGAAATCACGAGCGTATTTCGCGTCGCGAACAATCATCCGTCCCTTTGAGGTCAGCACCGTACCGTTGCGGCCAATTCGAGTCGGCAGTACGCAGTCGAACATATCCAGTCCCCTCAGTGCCGCTTCAATGAGATAGTCTGGTGTGCCGACACCCATCAGGTAGCGTGGTTTGCTGGCTGGCAGGAGCGGAACGGTACTTTCAAGCATATCAAGCATCAGTTCTTTTGGTTCGCCTACTGAAAGACCGCCAATCGCGTAGCCCGGCAGGTCAAACGCTGTTATGGCGGCAGCGCTCTGCCGGCGAAGATGCCTGAACATGCTGCCTTGCACAATGCCGAACAGCGCCTGCTTATCCGGATATCTGTTCGCCTTGACGCAGCGTTCCAGCCAGCGGGTTGTCCGTTCTAAAGACCGCTTCGCGTATGCTTCTTCAGCCGGAAATGGAGTGCATTCATCAAACGCCATGATAATATCAGCGCCCAGATCGTTTTGAACTTCAATTGATTTTTCTGGGGTCAGCGTATGGCGTGAACCGTCAATATGTGATTTGAAGTTAACCCCCTCTTCAGTTATATGACGCAAATCGCTGAGACTGAAAACCTGAAAGCCGCCGCTGTCAGTTAAAATGGCCCGGTCCCAGTTCATAAAGCGATGCAGGCCGCCCGCTTCTCTGACAATATCACTGCCCGGCCGCATCCAGAGATGGTAGGTATTCGATAGAATAATTCCGGCGCCAAGACTTTTAAGTTCTTCCGGCGACATGCCTTTAACAGTTGCCTGTGTGCCAACCGGCATAAAAGCCGGCGTCTCAAAGGAACCATGCGGTGTGTGGACCGTCCCAAGCCTGGCGCCTGTCTGGGCGCAGACATGACGCAGCTCGTACCAGACAGGAAATCGGCGGGCTGTTTCAGGCTGACTTGCCTGCTGATCCGGGCAGGGTTTAAGGTGCTTGTCTTGAGAATCGCTAAGCATCAGGTGTTTCTCCTATCTGGTCTGTGTCAGGTAAAATCAGCATGGCATCGCCAAAGCTGAAAAAGCGGTATTGTTCTTTAACGGCTTCCGCGTAGGCGGCAAGAATCGCTTCACGGCCTGTCAGGGCTGAAACCAGCATAATCAAGGTTGATTCCGGCAGATGGAAATTAGTGATCAGGGCATCGATTGCCTTGAACTCGTAACCGGGATAGATAAAAATATCGGTCCAGCCTTCATCTGCCTGTATCTGACCATGCTTGCCGGCAACCGACTCCAGAACCCGGCAGCTGGTGGTGCCAACGGCGATAATACGGCCACCGTCTGATTTTGTCTGATTGATCTTCTGAGCTGCTTTCGCGGATAGCTGGTAAAACTCAGCATGCATATCATGGTCTTCAATCTGTTCGCTTTTTACAGGCCTGAAAGTGCCCAGGCCTACATGTAACGTGAGTTCCACTACCTTGATACCCTGCTGACGAATCTTCGCGAGCAGCTCCGGGGTGAAATGAAGCCCGGCTGTCGGCGCCGCGGCAGACCCCTGCTCTTTCGCGTAAACGGTCTGATATCGTGTCTGGTCTTCAAGCTTTTCATGGATATAAGGCGGCAGCGGCATGGTGCCTGCTTTATCAAGGACTGCTTCCCACAATCCTTCATAAAAGAAACGTATACGGCGATTACCGGAAGGCAGAATGTCCAGAACCTGCGCTGTCAGCTGTCCCGGAATAAACTCCAG
>SLMY01000048.1 GCA_007133255.1 Clostridiales bacterium | reverse complement strand
TAATAAGTATATACTGAAAGCACTGTAAGCTTCTAGCTGTTAGAAGTGATCCACATGGTTTGTGGATGAACAAAGACATGGTCAGATATATTCTGACCCATTAAAAATAAGGAGAAATACTATTTTATGGACTATCGCAGCCATTCTTGTTGTCTTATGGATAGTGGGGATGATAATCTCATTTACTCTGGGTGGGTTGATCCATGCGCTGCTGGTGATAGCGGTCATCGTTATTATCGTCAGATTTATTCAAGGTAAAAAAGTAGTTTGAACAACCACTGTTTAAATGGCATAACGATTAGAATTTTTATGAGTGTTTAATTTTTAACAGAAGGAGTTTACTATGAAATTCAAGGATATTATTGATAATCTGAATGGGAATACGAGGCGTCGGGCCAAAGTTAGAGTCGCCATTGGTACATTGATCGGGCTTATAGTGGGAGCAGCCGCTGGTTTATTGCTTGCACCTAAATCTGGCTATGCTATCAGAAAAGACATTAAGCATGGGGCTGAATGGAGTGCTGAAAAGGCACGTGAAACGGCTCGCAAAACCGCGGAGTTCGTCAAGCAAGCATCTGTAAGTAAGACCGCGGAGTTCGTTAAGGACGCGGCCACTTTGGTTAACATGGTGTCCGATGAAAATGAACGCTATCAAAACCAATTTAAATATGAGAAGCAAGGCATGAACGATACGCAAGAAAAACCTGAAGTGGAAAACAGGTTCGCAAACGCAAGAAATATATTCTAAGAAATAATGGTTTCCATGAAGATAATTGTAAATCTCGTGGATCAGTGATTGATTTGGAAAGAGTGAAAACAAATTTATTTAAATCCTTCTCAGGGTCAATATAAGCAGGCCCTGGGGAGGATTTTGCTATGGCATGACGAAACGCGAATCAATGATCAATACTGATAGTTTATCTTTTAACAGTTGCCGCGCCGCAAACGCTAAAAAAATGAAATGAGAAGAACCGCCTCCCAGTACATATTCAACCTGCTGCCATCAATAAGGGAACATGAGCAGTTCAGGAAAGTCAGGACGTATCAGAGTGGTGCCTGAAATGGCTCAGCTAAAGATACTAGAAATGAATAGTTTAAGATTATTATAATAAATGTATATATAATTGCAACAATAAGTTGACACATAATATTAATAAGTATATGATTAAAACAGCAGATATCTTAAAAGAGGCAGGCTCACAATGAACGAAAATTAAATTGAAAAACTTAAGGAAGAGGTATCAGTGATGAAGATTTCAGCTCGATCGATCGTTTCAAATTCTGATATGATCAAAAACTACAAAACCTGCAGAGACAAAGCCCAAATCGTTGGTAAAATTTTTATTCTAAGAAATAACCAGCCGGACGCGGTCTTATTCTCACTTGACGAATATGAAAGAATAGCAGTTTTTATTGAGTACATGGAAAGTATCGAAGATAAAGATATCGCGAAGATCACCGCGCTGTTGCCAGTCAAGAGGGAGAATGAAAGAATAATCCTTCGACCATTTGATACACGATCTTGAGCATCAGCCTCCCGAAAATACTCTTAAGAACAGATTGAATAATCAGTTTGAAAATTAAGACTTCATTAATCGGGTGATATATACGATTCGGCAGCGGACAGTTCCTGCTTTTTGAAAATAGGGAATCTGACGCCTCTTCTGATCATACTGCTGTCTTTTTTAGTTTTAAACTTCTTAACAGTATCTATATGGTCATTGGATATTTTTGGAGATTAAATATGAACGTTTTACTTGTTTATCCTGAGTTTCCTGATACATTCTGGAGTTTCAAGCATGCACTTAGTTTTATTAAAAAGAAAGCGAGCAATCCGCCGCTGGGCTTATTGACGGTGGCCGCGTTGCTGCCTGCCGACTGGGAACTACGGCTATATGATCTTAACGTGGAGACGTTGTCCCAGAAGGAACTGATCAAGGCAGACTACGTTTTCATCAGCGCTATGATTGTGCAGCGTGATTCTGCCCAGGCATTGATCGCCCGCTGTAAGGCAGCGGCTATCAAGGTTGTCGCGGGCGGGCCGCTGTTCACCATGGAACATGACATGTTTCCTGATGTGGACTACTTCGTACTCAATGAGGCAGAGTTGACTTTACCGCCATTTTTACATGACCTGGAGAACGGGTGCGCACAGCGTGTCTATCGCACATCAGAATATCCGGATATCCGTCAGACGCCTGCGCCGCTTTGGAGCCTGGCTAATCTCAAACAGTACAATTCGATCAGTATTCAGTTTTCCCGAGGCTGTCCATTTAATTGTGATTTTTGCAATGTCACCTCGCTGCTGGGCCATAAGCCACGAACCAAATCTACCGCTCAGATCATCAACGAGCTTGATGGCATCTATTCACTTGGCTGGAGGGGCAGCATATTTTTCGTAGATGATAATTTTATCTGTAACAGGCGTCAGCTGAAAGAAGATTTACTGCCAGCGTTAATTACCTGGCGAAAAGGTAAAACAGGCATGCAATTCAACACAGAAGTGTCGATCAACCTTGCTGATGATCCTGAACTGGTACAGTTGATGAGCGACGCGGGATTCGTCGCTGTCTTTGTTGGCATTGAGACACCCAGCGAGGATAGTTTAATTGAATGCAAAAAGTTTCAAAACAGAGGCCGTGATATGGTGGAAAGTGTCAAAATACTCCAGTCTGCCGGCCTTCAGGTTCAGGGAGGCTTCATCGTAGGTTTTGACAGTGACAACCCTTCAATCTTTCAACAGCAAATTGATTTTATCCAGCGCAGCGGTATTGTAACTGCCATGGTCGGAATGCTTCAGGCACCACCAGGAACAAGCCTATATCAGCGTATGGAAAAAGAAGGCCGTATCTTGAATAATTTCTCGGGAGATAATGTAGACGGTTCAACTAACATCATACCCAAAATGGGCCAGGAGCTGTTGCTGCAAGGCTATCGCGTTGTTCTGGATCAAATTTACGCGCCAAAGCTGTACTACGAACGGGTACGAACTTTCTTAAAGCAGTATAAACCGCCGCAAATTAAATATCATCTGGAACTGC
>SLMY01000177.1 GCA_007133255.1 Clostridiales bacterium | reverse complement strand
TGTTTTGAGCGAACAATCAAGGTTATGAGCAATCTTTTCATATCGCGGGTTCTCAAGGAACTGTAAGACAACCTGCCTTTCAAGTTGACTCAGTTCGTTTTGTATAAAATATTGTAAAGACTTAAGATTTTCGCGTTCCAGCAGAGCGGCTTCAGGATTTGGCATACTTCGATCAGCAAATAATTCAAGCAGATCCTGCTGACTTTTATCATCGTTTCGCTGAAGTGAATGTAGTGAAACAGACTCATTAAGCGGCTGATGCTTAAGCCTTGATGATGTCCTGACAGCATCCGTTATTCTAGCTGTAATGCAATAGGCGGCAAAAGCCGAGAAGGGGACACGATGCTGCGGCTGATAATCAATGATAGCCTGATAGAGTCCAATCATCCCCTCCTGGATCACATCCTCATGACCAGCGCCTTTCATATACATCGAGGCTGCTTTCTGCCTGACCAGCCACTTGTATTTGATCAGAACAGTCTCTGTAGCCTGGCTGTCACCATCAGCGGCTCTGCTAAGCAGATCCAGCTCATAGTCAGACTGATCATGATCTGTTTTTTTATACACGTCTCGGTTCATATCTGTGTTACCTTTATTGATTGTACATGAAGCGTCCGACTGTCTATACACCTTTTGGTGAATATAGATGAACTGTTTTTCAGCAGCTTGAAGGTTAAATACAAAGTGAAAGACACTTATTCAGGCTTGCCGCGATTACGGACAGCCTCAAAGACAATAATCCCCGTAGCAACTGCAGCGTTTAAAGAATTAACCTTGCCGCGCATACTGATCGAAATTAGAAAATCGCAATGTTTCCTGATCGCTGGTCCAAGACCTTCTCCTTCACTGCCAATAACAATCGCCATCGGACCATTCCAGTTAAGATCATGATACGCTGAACTGCCCGAAGCATCAGCGCCGGCTATCCAGAACCCTCTCTCCTTGAGCGTTAGCAATGCCTGTGTCATATTTGTCACTTTCGCCACAGGGACATACTCTAACGCGCCGGCAGAGGCTCTTGCCACCGCGGCATTTAACGAAACAGAGCGCCTTTGCGGAATAATAACACCCTGTAATCCGGCAGCATCCGCGATTCTTAGGATAGATCCAAGATTGTAACTATCTTTAAGTTCATCCAATAAAAGCAGCAGAGGCTGCTTTGTCTGCTGGAAAGCTTCGTCAATCAAATCATCAAAATTAACATAGGTATGAGCCGCTACCTGCGCGATAACGCCCTGATGATTGTTTGTGATTGCCATCTGATCGAGTACTTGCCGTTCAACTTTAACTACTACCGCGCCATTTTCTTTGCTCTTCTGAATAATCCGGCTTAAAACAGGATCCAGGCGTCCGCTGCTGCCGGCAACCCATAATTTATCTATTGTACGACCTGCGTTTAAAGCCTCCTGGATTGGATTTCTGCCTTCAAGACGATCTTCTCCTTGTCTATTTTCAGATGGCTGACTGTCTTTTAGCAAGGGATTCGCCGATCCTTCATGCTGATTTGAACTATGCCTTTTTTTCATATACATTACCTTCAAATATGATGGCAACCAATTTTTCCATCCGGGTAGTTTCACCTTTCAGATAAAGAAACCCAATCAAGGTCTCAAACCCTGTTGCTGCCTGATAATCTGCTGGATCGGCATTTTTTGACATACTGGATGCCTGGCTGTTTCTCCCTCTGCGAAATATCGCTGCTTCTTCTTCTGTCAGAAATGGCATCAGCTGCCGCGCAGCTTTTGCCTGGGCTGAAGCTTTTACATATCCAATAGATTTACGATGCAAAGCACCGGAATGCCCGGCGACTATACCATAAAAATGGAGCCGGACATAAAGCTCATAAACCGCGTCACCAATATAGGCAAGCACGGAAACCGGGACTTCACGTATATCGCCTTTAATATCAGGTAGTGTCATTTACGTGTCACCTTAGGACCTTGCGGCGTATCCTCAATGATGAACCCTTGTGATTGTATCTCATCACGGATACGGTCAGCCAAAGCATAGTCCTTACTCTTCTTTGCCTCAGAGCGTTGCTGCAGAAGATCAAGAATTTGTCCCGGAACCTGGTTTTCCTTCTCGACTTTCAAACCAAGTACATCCAGCAGCTCAATAATCAAACTCACAGTCTGTTCCAAAGTTTCCCTGCTGATGCCAGCAGTTTTAACCGCTGTATTCGCTATTCTGACCAAGTCAAATATAGCTGCCAGAGCATCAGCTGTATTCAAATCGTCATCCATTGCCCTGATAAATTCATTTTTGCAGATTACACAATGTTCAGATAAGTCCGCTTCAGCCTTCTTGGCATCTTCACCATCATATTTTTCAGGGGCTGTCTGGCTGATGAACTCCAAATTCTCAAGGCAAGTCTCAATTCTTTTCCAGCCATTTTCAGCTGCCTTCAGCAGATCAGCTGAAAAATTGATAGGCATCCGATAGTGGCCACTCAACGTGAAAAAACGCAATATTTTATAATCATAGTGTTCAACCAAGTCACGAACTGTGAAAAAATTTCCACTTGATTTTGACATCTTTTCATGATCTATATTGATAAAGCCATTATGCATCCAGTATCGGACAAATGGCTTTCCGCTCGCAGCTTCACTTTGAGCGATTTCATTTTCGTGATGGGGGAAAACAAGGTCTTGTCCGCCGCCGTGTATATCAATAGTATCACCCAGATAGGCCTTTATCATTGCTGAACACTCTATATGCCAACCCGGTCGTCCATCGCCCCACGGACTTTCCCAGGCAGGTTCGTTTTCTTTCTGAAATTTCCAAAGAGCAAAATCAGCGCTGTTTCGTTTATCATCTTCACCACTCAATCGGTCACTGGCTCCGGCTGTTAAATCTTCAAGTTTATGGTGTGACAGCTTTCCATAACCCTCGTACCGGCTGACATCAAAATAAACACCATCTGAGGTGACATAAGCATAGTCTTTGTCAATGAGTGTCTTTATCATATCCAGTATGGTCGGGATGCAGTCAGTCGCTCTGGGATGAGCGTTCGCACGTCGAATATTGAGCCGGTCCGCGTCATGAAAATACTC
>SLMY01000071.1 GCA_007133255.1 Clostridiales bacterium | reverse complement strand
GGATGGACAATAACATCACACTCAGGATTAATGCTGAGCAGTCTGTCCCTGGCAGCGTCCACTTTTAGCTGATTCATCGTTTGATGGGTGGCAATCAACTGCCTGTTGAGATTACTGGCCGCGACCCGGTCATGATCAAATAAAATGAGCCGGCCCACACCACTGCGGCAAAGTGACTCGGCTGCGTATGAGCCAACCCCGCCCAGACCAAACACAGCGATTGTCGCGGACCGCAGTTTATCAAGTCCTTCTCGGCCAATCAGCCATTCAGTTCTGATCCAGGCGTCTTCATACTGACGCGGCCGGTCCGGTTCATGTTTGTCCAGGCAGTGATCATGAATGGACGCTCTTGCTTGCAAACTATCATGCTGTTTTTCCGGGTTTTCCATAAGATACCTCATATTCGCGAATGATCTTGTTTAACGTATATAAACTGGAACCATGTTTTTGTCGTCATCTGATTGTTTTCATCTGAACTGGTATATAATATAATAACAGCCTGTCCAGATACAAGCCTCTTTGGGGTGTATAAGATGGATCAATACCGCGAAGGACCGCGTTCACTGACCCTGTGTCTACTGTATCAGCTGTCTTGTTTTGCGTGACATGAGGAGTTACACAATGAACAACAAAATTCGATTGATTGTCTATGGAGGCGTTTTGTCAGCTGTGATTATGCTGGCAACGTTATTCAGGTTTCCGATTCCAACCGGTTACGGTTATATCAATTTCGGTGATGGCGCTATTTTCGCGACAGCGGCTGTCATGGGACCTTATGCCGCTTTCAGCGCCGCGCTGGGCTCAGCCCTGGCCGATCTGATCGCCGGCTATCCGATGTATATACCGGCAACGGTTGTGATAAAAGGATTAATGGCCATAGTTGCCGGTTTCGCTTTACACAAATACAAAAATATGCCCTGGTATCTCATGGCGGTTGTTTTCTTAGTCTGTGAAGTGATCATGGTCTTCGGTTATTTCTTCTACGAATGGGCTTTATATGCCAGCTTGCCGGCAGCCGCGGGCCAGCTGATTTTCAACAGCGTCCAGGGTGTTGCCGGAATCGCGACTGGCCTGGCAATTGTACCACTGGCCAGGAAAATCAAAATCAGCCAAGTCCACCAGGATATGGTATAATATCCCCTGATGTTGCGCTTCCATATGGCAAGGCAGCTTGTTATGGAAATATTTTTGTACGCTAAGGGGGAATCGCGTGAGTGACGTGTCTGAAAACACGCTGATCAAGCAGGCGAGTCAGGGAGATGACGAGGCTTTCGCTTCACTGGTCGAATTATATTCGTCCAGGATCTATAGCGTCTGTTTCAGCTTCCTTGGCAACCGGCAGGATGCCGAGGATTGTGCTCAAGAAGCTTTTATTAAAGCTTACAAAGCTATCAGCAAGTTTAATTTTAAAGCGTCTTTTTATACATGGATTTATCGGATCGCTGTTAACAGCTGTCATGATTATCGGCGCAAGTACCAGAAAGTCGTGATACATTCGCTTGATCAGGATCTGGAAACCGAGGACAGCTCTGTTTCCATGCAGATCGCTGATGATAATCCATTACCCGACGAAATAGCGCTGGCCAATGAGACAAAGGAGCTGATCCATCAGGAGATCCAGGCATTGCCTGAATATCTGGGTCAGATCCTTATTTTGCGTGATATTGAGGAACTAAGTTATCAGGAACTGGCAGATGTGCTGAATTTGAATCTCGGCACGGTTAAATCGCGCCTGGCAAGAGCCCGTAAACAACTCATGGAACAGCTTAAAGAGAGGGAACAAAATGCAGTAAAGACACGTCAAAAGACTGATCGTTCCGCAAGACGATCGGAAAGGAGGTAACAGGCATGCCTTATACATGTGAACAAATAGAAGAAAGAATGGTTGATTATCTGGATGGTAAGCTGGACGAAAAGCAACTCCGGCAAGTTAAAGCCCATCTGGAAGCCTGTACCACCTGTGCGGAGAATCTGGCCCTGCAAAAAGCCTGGCTTGATCAAACTATACCTCTTATCAGGAATGATCCGGAGCGAATCGCTGCCGATAACCTGCATGTAAGCATTATGGCAGCAGTCAAGCAAGCCGCCGAAAAAGAAAAAAACACGGCAGCTGAAGATGAGAGCCGGGAAGACCAGGCGCGGATCTTGCTGCCCTGGTACCGCCGCCTCACAACGCGAAATGTTTTGACAACCGCTGCCGCGCTGATCGTGCTGGTGATCAGCATACAGGTCTTCGCCGGCCTGTATCAGTCAAACGTACGCACCGGAGATCCGACAAATGACGAGATGGCAGGTATTTTAGCAGGTGACGGTGAGACCAGCAGTCTTGAGTACGCGGAAGAGATGCCGTTTGACTCAGACCGTGACGATATAAATGATAATGACATTGGGATAATGGGCGAAGAAGGCACAGACACATCTATGCCGGCCATTATTGATGATGGCAGGCAAGAGGAACTGCCTGAGCTTGATCTGTTTGAGATTGACTGGCAGGTCTATTCCGGATTTCTGGCCGATCTGCCGGTTGGCGGCAGTTTATTCAGCCAGCGCGATCCGGGTGAAACACAACCTGTGCCCACAACACAAGAAACAGATGATCCTGATCTTATAGCGCCGGATGATCCGGACGCGGATCCAACCGATGAGTCCGCCCTGATTGATAGTGACATCGATTTTTCGGAAGATCCGCTGCAGGCGCTGACGCTTATCGAACAGGCGGAAGCGATCAGAGTTCTGACCAGAGAGGGCCCGCCGGCTGAGACCTTGCTGATGACCTTCTGGAACGAAAGCGATACGGCTGAAGCCTGGAAAAACCTTTATATGATGAGCCAGACATGGCCCTATCGTTCAATACTTTATCAGATGCCGGCCGTCAACGCGCAAGAACAGCTCTATGAAGAACTGGGCGCTGAGTTAACTGATGAAATCTTCATTGATATAGACTTAAGCAGATGGGAGATCATACTGATTCGAATAGGAGAGTAACATTTTGAATAAGCCTGTATTGCTGCTGCTGGACGGCAACAGCCTGATCAATCGCGCTTTTTACGGCCTGTTTGGCCG
>SLMY01000280.1 GCA_007133255.1 Clostridiales bacterium | reverse complement strand
GCCCACTCTTTCATTACAGCAAGCGTTCTTGCTTTGCTAAGACCTCTACGCCGTAGCGTTACGACAAGTGTAAGCGTCAATAATAGAGCACATGGATAAAACCAAATAAGCATGCCAAGATAGAATCTGAAAAAGGCAATCAGGAGGACAACTGGCATGCGAAAATCATCACAATCACTTGTATGGGCAAAAAGACTAGAAACACAGGCTAAAAGCGGTGTGAGCGCAGCTGCCTGGATGCGAGATAATAAGATTAGTGAAGGTAAATTCTATTACTGGAAGCAAAAACTGAAACAAGAAGTTAAATCTGAAGGGGCTGTCAAATGGCAAGCGCTGGATTTAGTGATGCCGCAGACTCAAGAGCCAGCCCATCAGAACGCGCAAGAAATAACGATCGAGATAGACGCAGCCATCATAACGGTCAGGAAAGGGTTTGACGAAACCATGCTGCGATCTGTTCTGGACATAGTGCGGGCATAAAAATGATCGAAGAAAACAAAAACAAACCCGTTCACCTGGCCTGTGGTCCCACTGATTTACGTCGGGGTATAGATGGATTAGCTGTTCTGGTCAAAGAACAATTTGACCTGGATCCATTCAGCACCTGCCTGTTTGTTTTCTGCAATCGCAAAAAAGATAAAATCAAATGCTTGTACTGGGATCACAATGGTTTTTGGCTGTTACAGCGTCGACTGGAACGGGGTCGATTTGACTGGCCGGATGACGAAAGTGATACGATAAGGATCGGATATCGTGAATTTCGCTGGCTTCTGGACGGGCTATCAATAAGACAAAATAAAGCTTTCAAATCATTGTCATACAGCACAATTATATGAAAAATATTGTGCGTATAATGTCTTTATTAAAAGGGTATACAGGCCATTTTACAGGTGACAGAATCACTGTTTAATGATAGAATATTTACATGGATATAAAAGATAATTCATCAAAAACAAATATAAATAAAGTCAGCGATCTGGAAGCTTTGCGCGAGCGAATTCAAGTTTTGGAACAACAAAACGCTGAATTGGATGCCAAGATCAAGTGGTATGAGGAACAGCATCGGCTGAATATAAAGCAGCGCTTTGGCGCTTCCAGTGAAAAAACCATGTCTGAGCAAATCAGTTTGTTTAATGAAGCCGAGGATACGGCTGCGCCGGATCTTGAAGAACCGACGATAGAGACGATCACTTACGAGCGTAAGAAGCGAACAAAAGGTGATGTGAAAGACAATATCAAGGACCTTCCGGTGAAGGTTATTAATTATCGTCTTACGCCAGATCAATGTTTTTGTCCCAACTGTCAGAACGCATTGCATGAAATGAGTGTCCAGGAGCACCGTGAGATAGAGATCATACCGGCTCAGGCTTATGTTTCTCTGCATAAGCAGTACATCTATTCCTGCCGGCACTGTGAACATCATGCGGATGACGCGAACGCGACGGTGCCTGTGATTAAAGCGGATATGCCTAAGCGGTTTCTGCCTGGTACGATCGCTTCGCCATCTGCGGTAGCCTATATCCTAGACCAGAAGTACACCAACGGCATGCCGCTTTACCGTCAGGAAAAGCAGCTGGCCCGCTTAGACATCAACTTGTCACGCCAAACCATGTCTAACTGGATTATCGCAGCGGCACAAAAGTGGCTTTGCCATTTGTATAATCGGCTGCATCAGCTTTTAGTTAAACGGGATATTATCATGGCGGATGAAACGAGCGTACAGGTTCTGCGTGAATCACAGCGATCAGCACAGTCAACATCTTATATGTGGCTATATCGATCCAATGACCGGGATGGGCCGCCGATTGTGCTCTATGAATACCAGACAACACGTGCGGGCAAGCATGCCCAGACTTTCCTGACCGGTTTTTCAGGGTATCTTCAGGTTGATGCGTATGCCGGATATAATAAGGTGAAAAACGTCAGGCTGGTACTGTGTATGGCTCATGCCAGGCGCAACTTTACGGATGCGATCAAGGCACTGCCGGATGCTAGAAAAGAAAAAGATGTAGCAGCCCGAACTGGCTTGAAATACTGTAATCAATTGTATGATGTAGAACGTCAAATCAAAGATTTGTCGGATCAGCAGCGTTTTGAAAAGCGTCTGGAGTTAAGCAAGCCGATTCTTGACGAGTTTTATCTATGGCTCAAACGAATGCGGCCACAGGTGCCACCTAAAAGTAAGTTCGGCCAGGCTATCACGTATTGTCTGAATCATTGGCAAGATTTGGGTGGGTATTTATGTGATGGCCGATTAGACATAGATAACTCAAATAGTGAGCGCTCCATTAAATCTTTTGTCATGGGAAGAAAGTCGTGGCTGTTTTCCAATACGCCCAGGGGTGCCCAAAGCAGTGCGACAATCTACAGCATCATTGAATCGGCCAAGGATAACCAACTCAAGCCAATGCAGTACTTAATCTGGCTGTTTCAACAAATGCCCAATGCTGATATTGATGATGTCAATGTCCTAGACAGCTTCCTGCCCTGGTCTGATCAAATACCCCAGGATTGTAAGATGCTATCACTTAAAGATTAACAGCCATTTTTATCCTAAGATAGGTGTGCTTCTCTTTACGCTTACTTTAGATTCGGAATCCTTATCTCAGCATTTTTTATATTGTCAGAGTTCAGAGATTCGAATGTCGAACCGCAAGAAAGTCTTTTCCAATATCCATCAAAATTCATTTTGACAAGGCACTGGAATATAAATTCATTTCCTTTTATTGCGGCAACACCACGTCCAATAACTGCATTATAAGCCGTTTTACCCATTTCTCCTGCTGGAGCGCGGACACTCATTATCAAGTCGTCTGCCTCAGCTTTTTTTGTAACCTGAGATGTCCAAACTCTTGGTGTAACCCAACCATTTTTCAAATCTGCATTTCCTTGAACGAGGATATGGTTAGAAGGAATATCTGTATAAGAACTACCGTCAGGAGATTGTCCCATAGTGATTTGAACCTCATCTCCCAACTTACGATGTTCCCAAGCGTCAGTAAAGCCGGCAAAACGGATTTCCGGAACGTTGCTGCCCTCTTTCGGAAACATTTTATCAAGCATCGCTTTCTTTACGTTTTTAAG
>SLMY01000127.1 GCA_007133255.1 Clostridiales bacterium | reverse complement strand
GCTTCTTCTTTGGCGCTGCCAATAAAACCGCACGTATTAACGATTAGAAAGCGGGCGCTGTCCGGCTGATTGACAGCCACATAACCTTCATTTTTTAAAATCTGACTCATGCTTTCTGAGTCAACCAGGTTTTTAGCGCATCCCAGTGATAGCAGATAACATTTATTCTGAATCATTTGTTTTTGATTTTCCAATGCCTTCAAACACTCCTCATTACTAACTTGAACCTTCATCATGCCTGACCACTACCGGACATGTCAATGCCGGACTAAAGCCAAAAAACCAAGTCCAGATTAACTAGCTCCAGTCCAGGGTGATTCACGAACAAATATAATCATACCAGTGAACAGCAAAAAATCCGGTAACAATTGACCGGATTTTTGCGCCTGACCAGAAAAACTCTATCACGATTTTTAAATCAGTTGTAAAACAATTGATCCGATTTTGAGAATAAATAGGGTTAACATTCAAATATATGTATCATCCATGATATCAGTCAGGTTATCAGACAGGACACGGGTAACGACGTCCTGACTGAAACCACGGCCGGCTAAAAACCGCGCGATTTTCAGTTTGTGCTTTCTTTTTACTGACGGACTCAAGTCCGGATATGTTGACAGCAACTCGGGAAAACGGGCATGCAGCAGGTCTCGCGCTGAATCTTGATCGTCAGGTGCCTGCTTTAATACTTCATCAATCGCTTCAGTCGAGATTCCGGCCAGCTTCATTCTCTGGGCCAGGGCCGCTTTCGATTCAGCTTTACGACCGGTCCGCTGCCGCAATGTTTTCATGGCCAGCGCGTGATCATCCAGATAACCGTCTTCTTTAAGCTCCCGCAGAATATGAAGGATCTCTTCAGGTTGATAGCCTTGTTCTTCAAGCCTGCCAGCGACTTTGCCGCTTGGTTTTTTGGCCAGCCCAAGAAATTGAATAGCATTTGAACGCCCCTGTCGCAGACGGGTTTCCTGTTCCCGGCTGGTTTGCCGGTTTTGTAGTGCGTCTGGGCATTGATCAAAGATCGAGGATATCGTCTTCATCTGTGTCGTCCTTTGCTGACTGAGGTGATTCGTTGGAAAGATCATCTTCATCTTGTGGTTTTACTGTAAAAGACGCTCTGATTTTCGCGTCTATTTCATCTCGGATCTCAGGATTGTTTTTCAAAAACAGACGCGCGTTTTCACGCCCCTGGCCAATCCTCTGACTGTTGTATGAAAACCAGGAACCGCTTTTATCAACGATATCAAGCTGAACACCAATATCAATGATGCTGCCTTCACGTGAAATGCCCTCACCATAAATAATATCAAATTCAGCTTCCTTGAAAGGCGGCGCCACTTTGTTTTTTACAACCTTGACTCTTGTACGTGAACCAACAATATCTGAACCGTTGCGCAGCGTTTCAATACGCCGAACATCCAATCTGACAGATGAATAAAACTTCAGTGCCCGTCCGCCTGGTGTTGTTTCCGGATTACCAAACATGATTCCGACTTTTTCACGCAGCTGATTAATAAAAACAGCGACCGTAGAGGATTTACTGACGACTCCGGACAGTTTTCTCAAGGCCTGCGACATGAGCCGTGCCTGAAGCCCCACGTGCGAATCTCCCATCTCACCATCTATTTCAGCTTTAGGTACAAGTGCCGCGACCGAGTCGACAACAATAATATCGACCGCGCCGCTGCGAACCAGTGCTTCGGTTATCTCAAGTGCCTGCTCACCGGTATCGGGCTGCGAGACAATCAGGTTGTCAATATCAACACCCAGTTTGGCCGCATAAGATGGATCAAGCGCGTGTTCGGCGTCAATAAAAGCTGCTGTGCCGCCGCCTTTCTGAGCTTCAGCGATCATGTGCAGGGCAACCGTTGTTTTACCGGAAGCTTCCGGTCCGAAGACCTCAACCACTCTTCCACGCGGTACGCCACCAACCCCCAGCGCGATGTCAAGGGACAGAGCACCGGTTGATATCGCTGATACCTGCATGCCGGTCCGATCACCCAGTTTCATCGCGGCGCCTTTGCCAAACTGTTTTTCTATCTGGTTGATCGCGGCATCCAGCGCTTTAGCGCGGTCCTCCGCGAATTTCTGATTCACTACATCATTTGACTTGCCGGATTTATTACCCTTAGCCATAACTACCTCCATACAGAACAATCGTTCTTTTCTTCTTAGTCCATTATATCATTAGTTTCTGTTGAGTCAATAAACAAAACAACGGCGAATTTTGGTCAAAAACTGTCAGCAGGCGACAAGGATCAGTTAATCATTTCTGACGTTTGCTGATGCTTAGGAAGCCAGGCGAAGCTTTTCTTTGATTTTGCTGATAACGATGACTGGCTCTCTCATTTTTAGCTTTAACGCGACAGCCAGATAAACCGCGAAGGCGATCAGGCTGCGCAGGGCCAGCCACATAAGCTGCCAGAATTTATGCGCCGGGTCAATCGACAGCGCGTTGATCCCGATCAGGACCAGCAGCATCGCGATCAGACAGATAAATGAACGGATCATAAAGGGCCACAGACGGCGCGGCGCGGCGTCTGGGTCGAGCCAGCAGTATAGATTATAAAGCAGTCCGGCGCTGATAAAGCTTGTCAGTGTATAGGCAAGCGACAAACTGGCGACGCCCAGCGCGGTCACACGCGTCAGGACCACACAGAATACTGTATTGAGGACAAGTGTCAGCAGGCCGTTATATAAGGCGATACGGGTCATTCTCCGGGCATAAAAGGCCTGATTGATTATAAAAACAAATGTCTGGGCGACCATCGCCAGGCAGTACCAGGTCAGTACTGAAGCGGTGACAGCCGCTGCTTCATTGGTATATTGGCTGCTCCACTGAAAAATACCGCGAATAACATCAAAGCGCAAAGCAAGAAAAATGCCAGATGACGGCAGCATGATAAACAGCGCGTTGCGCAGGCTTGAAGTCAGCAGCCGGCGACAGCTTTTTTTGTCCCGCGACGCGTAGGCACCGGCCAGTGACGGCAGCATCACACTGCCGATCGCGACAACAATGACACCATAAGGCAGCTGCCAGGTAGTAGAAGCCTGGCGCAAAGAGGTTACCGCGCCGGGGAACTGTCTCG
>SLMY01000263.1 GCA_007133255.1 Clostridiales bacterium | reverse complement strand
CGCGCCGGTATGATCAGCATCCGCTGACAGCTCGCGGATCGCCCGTATAACTCTGGAAAAATGAGCTGATCCTCCGTCCGGCAGGTCATCACGGGTAACAGAAGTGATCACTACATGCCGCAGGCCCAACACCGCGACAGCTTGAGCGATACGAGCGGGTTCTTCCTCGTCAAGCGGCTGCGGGCAGCCCGAAACAACCTGGCAAAAGCGGCAGTTTCGACTGCAGACCGATCCCATAATCAGGAAAGTGGCGGTTCTGCGGCTGAAACACTCACCACAGTTAGGGCAGCCGGCTTCTTCACAAACAGTATGCAGATTATAGTCACGCAGCAGCTTTTTCACTTCATGGCTGGTACTTGTATTAGCAGTCTGTGCCTTAAGCCAGGCAGGTTTACGCTGAAAAGGTTTTTTGCCTTCTTGATTATTCATGCTTATTTACTCCCCGCGCTGATCAGAGCCAGCCGGATGAGCCTTCTGGCTCAACAACTGCCGCCGCAGCGATGCCGCCTGATCGACTAAATCCGCGCGTTCAATCCACTCAAATACCTCGCCCAGACCATCGGCGAATCGAATCGCCAGCTCATCCTGAGCCTGTCTGAAATCTACCTGCCTTTGCGTCAGCAAATGCAGCGATGTAACAGGTTTCATCAGGCCGCAGGGATTGATCCAGCTAAAAGGAGTCAGATCTGTTAAAAGGTTTAAGGCAAGACCATGCATGGTCACACCTTGCTTCACAGCCAGGCCGACAGCCATGATTTTCGCGTCATCAATCCAGATGCCCGTCAGCTTGCCGTGGCCTGTATAGGGCTTTAACCCGTATTGCTCCGCAAGCCAGCTGATGACTGCCTGTTCAAGCGTTTCAATGAATTCCCGGATACCGCCCGGCCGGTTATAGAGCTTGACAATCGGATAGACCACCAGCTGGCCAGGTCCGTGATAGGTCACATCGCCGCCGCGGCCCACTTTATGGATGGTTACCCCGTCGGCGGCCAGCTGCCGTGGTTCACGGTAAATATGCTCCATCTTTCCGCGCGTCCCCAATGTGATCACAGGCGGATGCTCAAGCAGCAGGATGGTATCCTGTATCAGATCCTGCTGCCGCAGCTCAACCAGCTGCAGCTGTAAATCCAGCGCTTCATCATAGGCAACGCGCCCAAGTCGACAGATTCTCAAGGTTGACTCCTCCTGGTTTTTCATGTGACACATAACTAAACAAATCCTGTTTAACTACCAGTATAGCAAAAACATGATATCTTATGCTTTAAAATTGATAGAATCACGTTCATCACATTACTATAATAGCCATGGATATATTTTTTGAAAAGAGGTACCTATGAAAGTCGCAGTCGCATCCCTGATGCATGAAACAAATACGTTCACAGAGCATAAGACGCCATATGAACATTTCTTTATCGCGGAAGAACAGGTTTTTGAAGATCCGTTCTGGATGGAAAAGCTGGCTGGCGGTATCCTTAGCTATTTCAGGCAGCAAAACGCTGACATTATACCCACTTTATTTGCCCGCGCTATCCCGTCCGGACCGATTGAACAAGATGCCTTCCAGAAAATGATCCGGACGATCATCGATAAAATCCGTTATGCCTGGCCAGTAGATGGCATCTGCCTGGCCCTGCACGGATCGATGTATGTTGAGACAATTGATGATCCGGAGGGCTATTTTCTAAAACAGCTTCGTAAACACTTTGGTTGCGGCATACCAATAATCTGCGCCCTGGATATGCACGCGACTGTCACATCCGAGATGACTTCACTGGCCGACGGATTAACTGTCTATCGGACAGCGCCGCATATCGATGAGTTCGAAACAGGTGAAAGAGCCGCGCGGCTGCTGCACCGGGTGTTGTCTGAAAAACTCGATACAATCATTGAAAGTGTGCGCCTGCCCATGCTGCTGGCAGGCGAGCAATCGGAATCTGACACACCGCCCATGCGTGACCTCATCGCTTATGCCATACAGCTCGAAAAGGACAAGTCAATACTGGCTGCCGACTACACACTTGGCTTTCCCTGGGCAGATTCAGCGCATAATGGCATTCGTGTCGTTGTCAGTGCTGAAAGAAAACATCAGCAAAAAGCCAGAGAAGCCGCGATGGCGATGGCAGACCGTTTCTGGCAGGTGCGCGACCAGTTCAGCTTTACAACTGAAGCTCATCCGCTGACACAGGCACTGCTTCTCGCGATGAGCAGTCCAGCCAAGCCTGTTGTTATCGGCGATTCAGGCGACAACCCGACGGCCGGTGCTTCAGAAGACTTATCAATCGCTCTTGCGGAAATGATTCGACTGAAGATGCGAAACGTTCTGCACGCTGTCATAGTTGACGCGGGCGCGGTTCAGACCTGCCGGGAAGCAGGCATAGGGGCGACTGTCGATTTACAGCTGGGTCGGGCCGTTTATGAATCAGGCGTAGAACCACTGGCGGTTCAGGCACACATTATCAATACAGGTCAATATGAGCAGACAGACGCGGCCGTACTGGCGATAGAAGGCATAACAGTTGTGGTCACCAGCCGTAAAGCCAGGGTTCATGATCCGGCAAATCTGGCCAGTCTTGGCATCGATCTGAGCCAATATCCGATACTGGTGATTAAAAGCGGTTATCTGAGTCCTGAATATCAGGCGTTCGCTGCCAGGCAGATGCTGGCGCTGACGCCAGGTGACACCAACGAGTTGCTGGAAACGATCGCCTATAAAAAAACACCACGGCCCATTTATCCAATCGATCCAGACACCTCATGGCCTTAGCGCTCAGCCGCCCGGTATGGCAGGCACACAAGCAGGACTGAATAATTTACAACATTTAGATAAAAACTATTGTCAGCCTGGCAAATGTTGTGATAAAGTCTAACAAGATGAGACTTTAATCTGGTCCTGTGAGGCAAGAAAGTCCACATGGTATGAGCTTAGCCTGGATGTGCGCCGCAAACGCCGATAAAAGCAGGTTGACATATACATGAAGCTTTCTGATTCACAACGATCAGAAAGCTTTTCTCATATTTTGGAGGGTAACGCATGGAAAAATCAAATCTGCTCATTGACATCCGCGAGAAACCAGGAATAGGCCGGGG
>SLMY01000043.1 GCA_007133255.1 Clostridiales bacterium | reverse complement strand
TTGAAATCGCCCCATGCACATGCTGCAGTTGATGTATTCAAGGAGATCTGTCTCCGAATTTCTTCAGGATCAAAATCCAGCACTGTATTTCCATCAGTTGCCTTTCCCATGCGGTCAATGTTTTTCGCGTTGTAGAGAACAGCTTCCGCGAAAGCTGTTTTTCCTGAGCCACCATGCCCCAGTAATACCATGTTGCGGATTTTTTCTGCAGGATAATTTTTCATATCCGTCTATTCCTCCTTTAAATACCAACTGGTGCTGATCAATGATTCTGGCTGAACCAGAGTAAAGATTGTATTGATTGCTAACACACTTTTCAAACACCGTGCATTTGATTATACTATGCAAAATAGACAACTTCCATTATGAATTTTCACAAGATTTCCGGCAATAAAACCGCCAATCTTCCAGTACAGACAGCATATCGTCTCTTGTTTTCGCCTGAACCGCCAGCGCACGGTATTTTCCGCCATGACGAGACCCTTTGAGATAGGCAGCCACCTGGCCCCGCATTTCTCTGACAGCGGTCGCTTCGTCATACCGGGCAATCAGGCCGTCAAGATGCTGTTTAATAATGCTTAACTTGTCATCAGGACTAACCTGGTTTATTTCTTCGTTTATGGCAGCTGAAAATTGTGTTCTCTTTCCCGAGTCACAACGCTGGCTGCTAAAGCGGTCCTCAAGCTCGGAACAGTCAACCGATGATGCCTGCCGCAAATAGCTGGTAATCTGGCTGAAAATCCACGGATTCCCCTGCGCGGCACGGGCGATCATAATGCCATCAGCGCCTGTTTCCACCAGCATGCGCAAGGCAGAACGGCCTGAACAAACATCTCCATTGCCATATACAGGAATTGATACAGTTTGCTTCACACGTTTTATAATTGACCAGTCAGCTTTACCGCTATACATCTGCTGTCTGGTTCGCCCGTGGACTGTAACTGCCGCGGCGCCTGCCTGCTCACACATGCTGGCAAAACTTTCAGCGTTAACATGTTCATCATCCCAGCCTTTACGAAATTTGACTGTAACTGGTTTGCCTGCCTGTTCAGCCACCCGCGCACAGGTCTTGATAATCTCATGAGCCCGTTCTGGATTCAGCATCAAAGCGCAGCCATCACCATGATTAACAACTTTCGCCACCGGGCATCCCATGTTCAGGTCAATCATAGCGCACTGGCTGAGAATCGGATGTTCAAAAATCAAAGTTAAAGCTTTCTTGAAGTCATCGGGCTCTGATCCAAAAAGCTGAATAGCAGAAGGGTCCTCCAACGGATCAATTTCTATATAGCGCCAGGATCGTTTAAAGTCGTGATCATAACAAATACCTCTGGCACTGACTAATTCAGTCACAGTCAGACCGGCACCAAAGGCGCGGCAAAGCCCGCGAAAAACAATTTCACTGGTGCCGGCCATCGGCGCGAGCGCGAGATTATTGTTAAGCCGCGTGCTGCCTATATGTAGGGGTTGAATCCATGCCATAGAGAACCTCTGATTCTTGCTCCATGCTTATACAAAAAGTATGTACTTTTTAAGATATCGAAAAGCCACCTCATACTGAGATGGCTTTCCTTGGCGTCCCGGACAGGAATTGAACCCGTATCAGCAGCTCCGGAAACTGCTGCCTTATCCATTAGGCCACCGGGACAAACAGCGAACCTAATTATATGTCAACAAGCCCTCAAATGCAAGCTGTCTGACACTTAAAAACAATCTGCCAAATCAATCTGCTTTCACCCGGAAAAAGACATTGGTCAGTTGATGATTCTGGCACATGCTCTGACCGGGCTGCCTTCAGCGCCGGTGATTTTCAATGGCAGAGCGATCAGCTGCACCCTCTTCCCACGCAATGATTCAAGATTAACCAAACTTTCAAGAATGATCACGCCGCCACCCAACAACGCTTTGTGCATACCTTCCTGATCGGCCGGCATTGACAGTTCTGGATGCTCGCGCTGTACGCCTGTCTTTGTCTTATCATCAACTTTGTTTTTTGATTTGAATTCAGCTACGGTCGGCAGATCAAGCCCCAGAAGCTTGACGCCCCTGTTTTCAAGCCATTCGGCGCTGCCTGTGTTAAACACCGGAATGTTCTCATAATAACGCGGCTGGCCGGCTCTTGCTTCCCATCCTGTCGCTAAGATGAGCGCGTCACCGGTTCGATAACCACTCAGATCAAGCCTATCCAATGAAATTAAGCCGGCAGCATCCGGCCGGGCATCGGTAACCCAGGCTTCCGTTACCAGGCGGTTCAGATCGATTGCCTCAACTGAGATTCCATCCTCCAGAAAATGTCTTGGCGCGTCCATATGCGTACCAGCATGACAGCTGATATTCAATTGAGATGCCTGATAAGGCCCGGAAGCAAAAGTCGCGAACGAATGCAACAAGGTTGCCGGATCGCCAGGGTACACGGGCATATCGGTGTGTATGCTTAAACTTAAATCCTGCCACTGAGACTCTGTATAATCTGTTCTATTCATTGGTTTTTCTCCATTCTGGCGAATAACGCCATCAGCTTATTGGCTGTCTGTCCCTGAGGAAACGCTGCCTGTAAAAAAACGAGATAAGGTTTGGTGCCAGCATTAAACAGAAGTTTACCCTTATAGTAATCAGCACTGAGAACCTGTGACAGCATCTGCATGTCAGGAACGCTATCGGCAGCGTAAACCAGTCTGATGTTCTTATGCTGCTGCTCTACTGAGCTAAACCCACATCTTCCTGCCGCTGATCGAATAAACGCGATGTTAGCCAGGGTCACTGCCTGTTCAGGTGGTTCTCCGTATCTGTCTAGCCATTCATCCATGACATCCTGATAATCAGATAGTATCTCAATGTCTGCCACCCTGCGGTACATATCCATTCTCTGGCCTTCATCAGGGATATAGGATGATGGCAGGTAGGCATCGGTTTCTATATCGATTGATGCCTCTATCTTCTTTGCCTTCGACTCTCCTTGCAGTTCTTTGATTGTGTCCTCCAGCATTCTGCAATACAAATCATAACCGATCGCTTCCAGATGGCCATGCTGCTCAGCTCCCAGTAAATTACCAGCGCCCCTAACCTCCAGATCGCGTAACGCGATTTTAAAGCCTGATCCCAGTTCCGTAAAATCACGAATCGCGGT
>SLMY01000164.1 GCA_007133255.1 Clostridiales bacterium | reverse complement strand
TATGTTGAGCAATTACTGGCGGCAGACTTCAGCGGCGGTATTCTGTGTCTGAATGAATATACAACCGTTGGCGCGGCCAGAGCTATTCTGGACGCGAACGCGCAGGATGATGTTTTGCTGGTAGGATTTGACAGCTCCATGGAGCTGATCGGCTACCTGGAAAGCGGCCTGCTTGCGGCTACCATCATTCAGAGGCCCTTTAACATGGGTTATCTTTCAATTGTGACAGCGCTTGACGTGATCAGGGGCAGCCAGCCTCAATCTTTTGTAGACACCGGTTCAATTAAAATCACTAAAGACAATATGTATAGTGAGGAGAATGAAAAGCTGCTGTTTCCTTTTCATTAATGGCTTAAGGGCAGCTTCCATTGCCAGTTCTTGCAAAAGGCCCGGCGCCATAATCATCATGACGGCTCGGCAGGTCCTCGGCGCGAAGCGCCTGCGGAACTCGCCGTCTTAGATGACCACAACGCCGGGCCAGCTTCTTTTTCCTGCTCATTAACCCAGCTGTGGAGAATAGTGATATTTTTGCGGAAGAATGTTTGATTATTTCTTTTTCCGCTTTGATAACCTATGATCAGAAACATGTTTAGGCGGAGGTGATCAATTGGCTAAACAAATTTTGAACATGATCGGGATCGACAAGAGTTTTCCAGGTGTCAGAGCTCTGAATAATGTCAGTTTTGACTTGAATGAAGGTGAGATTCATGCCCTGATGGGTGAGAATGGTGCCGGAAAATCAACGCTTGTTAAAATATTAACCGGTATTTACATACGTGATGCCGGCACAATAACCTATCTGGATAAGGAAGTCCACTTTAAAGATACACGCCAGGCTCAGCATGAAGGCATCAGTATGATTCATCAGGAACTGAATATGATGAATCATCTGACTGTTGCCCAGAATATTTTTATTGGCAGGGAGGATACACACGGTCCGTTTCTTGACGACCGGAGCATCAACCGTAAAGCGAAGGAACTGCTTGAAAATATGGGCATGCGGATAGACCCGGCCGAAATGCTGGGTAACCTGACAGTCGGACGCCAGCAGATGGTTGAGATCGCCAAAGCTGTTTCATTTAATTCCAGAATCCTGATTCTCGATGAGCCAACAGCGGCTTTAACGGATCGTGAGATTGATCAGCTGTTTAAGGTCATGCGTGAGTTAAAAGATAAAGGAGTAGGACTGATTTACATCTCGCACCGAATGGATGAGATTAAACAGATTACAGATAGAGTCACGGTCCTGCGCGATGGTGAATATGCCGGAACCCTGCGGACAGATGAATCATCTGACGACCAGATTGTCAAAATGATGGTAGGCCGCACTATTTTTGAAGAACCAAAGACAAAAAGTACCTGTCCTGACGACGCGCCGGTTGTGCTGGAGGTTGAGCATCTCAATGCCGGCCGGATGGTAAGAGATGTCTCGTTTAAACTGCGAAAAGGTGAAATTCTTTGTTTCGCCGGGCTCATGGGTGCCGGCAGGACAGAAACAGCCAGAGCCTTGTTTGGAGCCGACCCAAAGGATTCAGGCTCTGTGAAGGTTAACGGCAGCCCGGTTCATATCACCCAGCCGCGAGACGCAGTGAATGCCGGTATTGGTTATTTATCTGAAGATCGTAAGCAGTATGGTCTGGCGCTTGGTCTTAATGTAGCTGAAAACACGGTTTTGGCCAACTACAATCAGTATTCCGGCAAACTGTTTATCAGACAGCAGGCGGTTAAAGATGTAGCGGAACGTCATATTGACATGCTGGACATCAAAACGCCTTCCATCTATCAGCTGATGCAGTATTTGTCAGGCGGCAACCAGCAGAAAGTAGTTGTCGCCAAATGGCTGATCCGTGATTCCGACATCCTGATTTTTGATGAGCCGACACGCGGCATTGATGTTGGCGCGAAAAGTGAGATCTACAAGCTGATCCGTGAGCTGGCGGAAAAAGGCAAAGCGATTATTGTCATCTCTTCAGAACTGCCTGAAGTCCTTCGCCTTGCCGATCGCGTGATCGTGATGTGTGAAGGACGGATAACGGGTGAGACAGGGCCAGGTGCCTCGCAGGAAGAAATCATGAGTCTTGCGCATAAGCGTAATGGAAAGGAGCAGGTGCAAGCAGGATGAAAATACCATTCTTGAAAACCAAAGAACAAAAAGAGGAAGTTGCCGGAAAGCCTCTGGTCAGAAAAAACCAGCGTGTTTACGCGCTGACAGCGATGATCCTGATTTATATCTTTTTCGCGGTTTTTGGCCGCAACTTTTTAACGTTCCAGACAGCGATCAATATCCTTGATGCTTCTTACTATATCGGCTTTCTGGCGATTGGCGTTACCTTTGTTATTATCACCGGCGGCATAGACCTTTCCATAGGCACCGTTGCCATGTGTTCCGCGATGGTCGGCGGTGTTGCCTGGGCCAGGTGGGGTGTACCGTTCTGGATTGCTATCTTTATCATTCTGATAACCGGCGGTTTGTTTGGCCTGTTTAACGGCATACTTGTCTCAAAATTGAAGCTGCCGCCGTTTATCGCCACTCTGGGTACGATGATGATCGCGATTGGCGCCAGTTCGATTGTCTCAAATGTGCAGACGATTAATTTCCCCAGCCGTGAGTCACAAGATGGCTGGTATCGGTCTATATTCTCAAAAATGCAGCTGGGAGACGGGACAATGGTGCCTACCGGCGCCCTGGTGCTGGCTGCTGTTCTGTTTGTGACACATATTATCCTGACCAGGACCAAAATCGGCCGTTATACATTCGCGATCGGCAGTAATGAAGAAGCTGTGCGGTTGTCAGGTGTCAACGTGACATTCTGGAAAGCGATTCCATATGTTATCAGCGGTTTATGTGCCGGGTTTGCCGGCATCGCTTACGCGGCAACCTATACAACCATTATGCCGGGTGCCGGCCAGGGCTTTGAGCTGGACGCGATTGCCGGTGTTGTCATTGGCGGCACATCACTGTCAGGCGGTGTCGGTTCTGTATTCGGCACGACCATTGGTGTTTTTATCATGAGTATTCTGCGTGTCGGGCTTCCGTCCATGAACCTGCAGCCGCATTATCAGCGTCTGATGACCGGTATTGTCGTTATCATCGCCGTCCTGATGGATATCAGCCAGCAGAAAAAACGCGGCGGCGGTA
>SLMY01000169.1 GCA_007133255.1 Clostridiales bacterium | reverse complement strand
TCACCTTCATGTTTAAGCCATACTTCTAAATGAAAAACTTCATTTCTTGTTTGCCGGCGCTGAATCGCGTTAATTTCCTGTGACAAAATCGCGGGTTGCCGGCCAACAGTCTGAGTCCGGTCAATAGCCAGTGACGCGCTGCCGCCGCCTGGAGGAACGGTCTGCTCTGATCGGTAAACTTCACCAGGCCCATGATAGCGCCATAGCGACTCATGACTCTCACGCTCATCGAAACAGGTCAAGATAAGGGAGCATGGCTGAAAATCCAGTACGCTTTTCTCAAGGAAGATAATATCACCTGCCTGAAAACCACCTTCATCGGCAGGACTGTCCAGGACAATATCCGCGGTCAGCACCGCTGTACCAACTTGTCCTGTTAAGCCGGCTGATATCATCCGATTCTCTTCGGTTATGATAAAAGCGCTGCTGTGAAAATCCGCTTGTTCAGTTATTTGCTGCCAATCAAGGCCAGCGTTATTCGATATATAAAAGATACCTTCTTTGTCGAGAGCCATAAGCTGATCAGAGGATAATACATAAAGATCAATGATATCGCGATCAAATAGGGTAGGCAGCACCTGAATTCCATTTTCCTGATCGATAAGGGCAAGATGTCCCTGGTCTCCAGCAAGAAAGACCTGGTCATGGTGACTGAAGATGACATGCCAGTCTGAAGCTGAATCAATAGACTCAAGTCGCCAGATCAGGCCGCCGGCTGATGATAAAATAACGCCATTTTCACCCGCGGCATAAAAAGCTGAGCCATTGTAAATAATCGCATGCAAGTCAGCTTGTGTCTGCAAATAAAAAGATACAGCTTCGATGCTGGAACTACCAGCCAGTACTAAACCTTTATCGCCTGCCGCGACAAAAAGGCCTTTATCATTTACAGCGATACTGTTAAGTGGCTGTTCAGCTTGTGCTTGTACGCGACTCCAGTCCTCACCATTTTCTGAATAAAACACAGATCCTTGTCTGCTGCAGATAAAAAAGCCAAACTGAGGATGATACGTGATACCAGTCAAGTCTTCTTGAGTCTGAAGTTGAATCAATTCAGCCTCAGGACTTCCGGCATTCAAAATCACGAGACCCAGATCTCCCACAGCCCAAACATCAGAATCAGTTGAGAAAAAAGCATTAATCTTAACCGGGCCGTCAATTGTGTCAGGTAAAGTGGCACCTTGTATGCTGCTGATTCGATTGATGCCGTATGACGCGACTTGCGCTGATTTTTTGACAGCCATGTTATCCTGATCCCATGACATCACGCGCGCCTTCGCGCCTTCAAAAAAACCGTCACGATACAGGTCACGATCTACATGCTGCTTGGCGACGGATAAGGTGTCACCATTTGTCTGATGTACCGTCAGTGCTGTTCGAAGAACAATCGGTTCAAATGAGGGGTCTGCGATCATGTTTGATGAATGCATTGATTGCAGCGACATACCGGCCCCTATAACATGGTGTCGATTTTCAGGGCTGCGAATAATAAAACGTGTTGTATCAGCCGGACCAGGCAATGACGCAGCGTACCAGCCAAGAAATCCGCCGGCTGTCAGCACAAAAACAATGACGATGATGGTTACTATTAAAACCCGTTTCTTTAGGCTGCGCCAATTTCTAATTCCGGGCAAAGAGACTACCTCCCTGAGCAGTGACAAATAGGTTTCTTCCAGAATATCTGTATTCGGTCAGGTATAAGCAGTATCACAACAAATACATTTTGTGCTGCGAGCATTTTTCAACCATCCAGTCAGGCCATACAGATGCCTGTACCTCACCAATATGAGCTTTGTCAAGATAATATTGGCAGAGCCTGGATTGCCCTATGCCGCCGCCTATTGTGAAAGGCAGCGTTCCCGCTAAAATTCTTTTATGAAAATCAAGTTCAAGACGCTCACTACATCCAGTTTTCTCTATCTGCGCTAAAAGAGATGACTGATCAACCCGGATGCCCATTGATGAGATTTCCAGTGCACGTTCAAGAACCGGAAACCAAAGCAGAAGATCACCGTTCAGCTTCCAGTCATCATAGTCTGGCGCTCTTCCATCATGAGCGTTTCCGCTGCTGAGACGATCGCCTATCTGCATAATGAAAACAGCTTTTTTTTCTTTGCAGATTTTATCTTCCCGTTGATGTGGTTTCAGGTCCGGAAACCGATCTTCAAGATCCTGTGTTGTGATAAAATAGATATCATCCGGCAGTTTTTTCTTTAAACATGGATAGTCACGGGCAACATGGTTTTCGGTACGTCTCAAACAATGATAGATTTCTCTAACAATTTTTTTCAGCGTCCCTCGTGTCCGGTCTTCATGGCTGATTATTAATTCCCAGTCCCACTGGTCAACATAAACGCTGTGTACATTGTCAAGGTCCTCATCTCTGCGAATGGCGTTCATGTCTGTATAAAGACCTTCATTCTGGTAAAATCCATAGCGGGCAAGTGCCATGCGTTTCCATTTGGCAAGCGAATGTACAACCTCAACTCGCGATTTAATCTCACGAATCTCAAAACTGACAGGCCTCTCAATCCCATTAAGATTATCATTGAGCCCTGTCTCTGGCCGAACATAAAGCGGCGCGGAAACACGTGTCAGATTTAATGTGTCTGCCAATTGTGTTTCAAATTGATCTTTTATGCGTTTGATCGCAATTTCTGTATCACGAATATCAAGCTCTGAATGATAATCGGCTGGTATCGCTAATCTGCCTTCATAATGAATCACTCTACTCACCTCATGTTAAATGAAACCCTGTTTTCAATCTTCACGTTCTATCCGTTTTCTGGTGAAACAGAAACCAGTTTTGCAGGTCGCCGATTCATGTAAAAATAGACAGCGGCCAGTATGCCTATAAAAATGAACGCCAGCTGACTGTAAATGACAATGCTGCTGAGCACTTCATCTTCACCAACCACAGATGGAATAACACTCCCCAGGAAATTGAAAGTAATATGCATAACAATGGGAACCCAGATCGTACGCGACCAGGCATAAGCAACACCAAGAAGCAGTCCGGGGACGATGACATAAGTAATCTGAACTGGCTGCATGTGAAATAAAGCAAATATAACCGCCTGAATAATGATGGCCAGCCATTCCGGCATCGCTTTTCGCAGTTCTCCCTGAATAATACCTCTGAAGAGTAACTCTTCAGCTATAGGCGCGAAGATAACGATCCCGAGAATAAGCCAGATATAGCCAGCAGACGGCGTAAAGGCAGAGGCCTGTTCAATATAATTTTGCAGCTGCTCATTGACATATTCAAACTGGTCGCCCAGGTAAGTCAGAAGAGCAAACCAGAGGTTTGTCAGCCCCATCGCGCCAATCATCATAGCGATCGCCGGCCAGATATGCTGACTCCTTAAAGACGCGTTGAGTAAAACACGTGGATCCCGTTGTCTGCTTAATGAAAGAAAAACCAGATAAACTGGAATTAATACCAATGAATAAAGGACAGCGATGATAGGATACTGCTCAATTAAAATCTGACTTAAAAATTCCTGATCTTCAAAAAATGAAAAAAGACTGATATCATGGCCAGACATTGTAACAACAGTAAAAACAGCCAGATAGAGCAGCGCGGCTATATTCATCACCAGCCAGTGTAACCCCATAAACAGGATTGGAAATAAAATTGTCCGTATCCTGAGTTTTCTGCTTTGCAGAAAAGGTTCCTGCTGCTTCATATCACTTTTCAGCTTCATGCTCTTCTCCAATCGGGTGGTTCTTTCATCTGTTGTCATATAAGCTAAGGTCATTAAAACGGGCTTCACAATTTATGATTTTTTTGTAATCTTCGCCTCATATTTTTTAATCATTCGGATTGGCCCGTACGATTTCTTTGCTTTTCTTAATCCGCGTATGCCCATGTCTTCTTCTCGATTGACATATTTCACATCAGGAAAAGTGTGATCCATGGTTAATTTGTTGATGACAGCATACAGACCTCGAATGGCGGTGTCTGCTTTCTCAAAATGGATAACAGCCGTATCAGGTCTTGGTAAGGAGCCAAGTGAAAAAGCAACAAGCCGGCCGTTAGTCCGGATGGATCCTCCAAACAGGTCAAGTTTATCAAAATCAATGAATAATTGCCTGATCGCTCGATAGTCGCTGCTAACCAGGTCCATACAATCCAGATCTTTTTCGTCACACCAAGCTTTTACCAGGCCAAGCGCTTCGTCACGATCCTCGGGCTTGATCTGCTCGTATTTGAAATCGGGATAGGTTCGCATAAAACGGTTGATATGATTTCTTTTCCCATGCATAGATTTGCCAGACAACTCGCGCATTTCCTGCGCGTCATAAACATAATCTGAAAAATCACGATTATAGCTGATATCCGCATCATACCCATCCAGCGCCTGCACGAGTTCAAGATTCATTTCATCAATGTACATCATCCGCAGTTCCCAGTCTCGTTCCTGGAAAATAGGTTGTACTCGATCAATGATTCTTTGCAGCGTAGGCGCATCCATTTCCCCAACTGGCCATGTCATATGAGGGGTTGTAAAAATACCACCGTCACTGACCAGGCATAAAGTATCATCAATTACACATTTGTGGTAAGCAAAGCCTGAGTTCCATGCAACACGGCTGTTGAGACAGGAATCAGATATTTCTGTCTTGCTTAAAGAAAAAAACTGATTGTAAAGCGAGGCGTCATCAGCTGAAAACAAAGTACAGCCCTTCATATTCATAGAGTATCTTTCTCCCTAAATACCTCCGGATTCCTCGAAGCGCTGAAAAAAAATGTTAAACGCGGCATCAAGTTCCTTACGGTTTTTGATTGATAAAAAGTATTGTTCACCATCGACATGACGCTGTGAACGCATAATAATTAATTCAGGATCAGCATGTTGTCCATCATCAGGTTCATAGTTATACATAACCACGTATTCATTACCGTCAAATTTGAACTCGTCGACAAATGCCATATAATACTCGTGCCCACTATCTATATCCGCGATTACCGCCAGAATATCGTCTTGTGACGCACGATCGTCCCGAACAGAACTTTCTGGTTCAGATCGGTTCTTCCTCTTCAGTGATCTCATCAGTCTCTTCCTCACATAAACGTTCGTATTCAGCGTAAACCTGGTCATACTCATCATCATCAAGACTCATCAGACCTTCACTGCCATCGTCAAGCTTGACGATTTTGGCGATAATCATTTCAGGATCGCGTTCGTTGTCAACGGTTACCAGAACACAATAGTGATCATCTTCATAGGCAAAATCGTCGGCCACGGCAAAAGTATACGACTCACCTGTTTCTGTATCCGTCATGGTAATCAGGCCTTCGCCATGCTCATCATGTTCATCATGTTCACAGCCGCAGCCACACTGACAATCAGCAGTTTCACCCTTATGATCATGGTCACAGTCGCAATCACAATCTTTGTTGTTGGTATCAGCATCACAGCAGCACTCATCTTTGTACATCATTATCATTTTCCTCCAGATAACTACACATTTAAAGGCCGTCCAGTAAAGGCCGTCCAGCCCTTTCGCCATTATATCATATCAACACTGGCATATCGAGATTAACTACGATTGCTGTCAAGATAGTCTTGCAGAATTATCTCGGCAGCAATCTGATCGATTACAGCTTTTTTACGTTCCTTTTTTATGCCTGTTTCGGTTAGGATGCGGTTCGCGAGAACAGTTGTATAACGCTCATCCAAAAGCACAGGTTGAATACCGGTTTTTTTCGCAAGCTGGCAGGAAAACAAACGGGCAATATTTTCTGAATCGCCTGCAAGTCCATCTGTCCGCCGCGGCAATCCGATCACAAGTCCTGAAATCGATTCCTGCCTGATAATGGCAGCCAGACGGTCCAATGCCCATTCCCAGTCTTTTCCGTTCCAGTTGATCGTCTCAAAACGTCTGGCCAGCATTCCCATTGAATCACTGACAGCAACACCAATTCGCCGCATGCCAAAATCCAGTCCCATCCATTTTTCTGTTAATTGATTCATCCTTTTTCTCCATTATATATGTACTCTTATTTAGAATATCTTAATGGCGAATTCTCTGCAGACTGACGCGCAATAACCGCAATAAACGCATTTCTGCTGATTGACATGTGCTTTGTCCCGCAGCATATACAACGCGTCCTCTCCGCAGCGTTCAACACACTTTCCGCAGCCAGAACACCAGTCTTCAATCCTGAGCTGGCGTTTCTTGCGCATTGCTTGCTTCACTTGCTTATCAGATACAGGCAAACCGGAAAAAACCGAAAGATTTGTATCAATTTCATCCTGGCTTTGCATACCAACAGCAACTGAAGATAAAAACTCAAGGTCCATCATGAACGCCATGGCTTCACAATAAACCGGCAGCAGATGTCCGCCGCCTAAAGCCTTCATACCATATAATCCCAGTCCTGTGCTTTGGGCCTGCCTGCAGGCTGTTATCATCTCACCGGCACTGCCATCCAGAATGCCAATGCCGCGTAAATTGATCAGCGGATGAATAATATCCGCATACCGGTAGGCTCCAGGTTCAAGCTGATGCTTGTGCCAGATTGAGTTATGGCTGGACTTCGCGTCTGCCAGGGCACGTACAGGTTCAATCGCGTGAGTTGATAATCCGATGGCACGAACCAGCCCTTTTTCCTTCAGTTCCAGCATGAAAGAAAAAGCCTCATGATGACCGGCCATTGTCAGCATGCTTTCCTGTTCATGCAAAAGGAAGATGTCAATACAATCTGTATCCAGCTTTTTTCTTGCAAGGTCAAAACTTGCCTGTGCCTGCTGGCGAGTATAAGCATATGTCTTTGTCGCGATCACAGGACGCCGCGAACACTGCCGCAACACTTTGCGGATCACATCATAATTATCGTACAGCTCCGCTGTATCAAGGAAATTTATACCCTTGTTGAGTGAGTAGACGATCAGGGAGGCCGCTTCGTCATCACACAAAGCGGCCTGTGACGGACCTATAGTCAGGGTACCGAAACACAGGCGCGACACGGACAATCCTGATTGCCCCAGTTCGTTATATTGCATGGTATCATGAAAGGGCAACAGCCAGATCAACTAACCATTGCGCCTTGCAGACTCCCTTCTGTATATCTTTGCTAAACACAAACACTGATTCACAAAAAACATGAAACAGATACCGGACCGTAACGACCAGCAGCTGCTTCCCGTCTCTACAGCTTTGAGATGTACTCTTTGACAATCACCTCAAGCAGCTCATCACGTTCCATACGACGGATTACAGCCCTGGCGTTCTTGTGGTTCGTGATATATGTTGGATCGCCAGACAGAAAATATCCCACCAGCTGATTGACAGGATTATATCCTTTTTCTTTCAGGGCAGATAGAACCTCTGACATGATTTCTTTTGCTTCGTGATCGTTGTCTTTACCCATTTCAAACCGGGTTGTCTCATTATCGATCATGCCGATTCCTCCTTGCGTCATTCTGGCATCCATTAAAGTCTGTTTGGTAATTTATATCTTATCATGGATTCAAGCAGATTGCATTACCGCATATCACGCAATTTTCGTCAATTCTTGCTGCTTTTGCTGTAACGAGTGAACCTGGTTTACATGTATCCGATACATTGACCCTGACTGGTATGTATTGATCGCTATATCCTGTATAAATATGTTCAGATACTTGTTTTTCAAGAATGATCCGCAAGTGCTTGCCAATCTGCCTTTGATGATACTCAGTCATCATCTTTCTGGCAAGATCGCCCATTTCTCTGCTTCTCTGGCTGATCACCTGAGGAGCAACCTGGCCGCTCATAGCGGCTGCCGCTGTGCCTGATCGGCGGGAATACTTAAATACATGCATTCTTGAAAAGCCCAGACTTTTGCAAAAGGCAAGACTATCCTCATGTTCTTGCTTTGTCTCACCAGGAAACCCTGTGATAATATCAGTTGTAAGAGCAGGATCGTCAAAGCTTTGTCTCAACAGGGTTACAACCCGTGCGTAAGTACCAGTATCATATCTGCGATTCATGCGTGCCAGAACAGTATCACTGCCGCTTTGCAAAGACAGATGAAAGTGCGGACATAGTTTTTTGTTCTTCTTAGCCAGATTAATCCACTCATCTGAAATAAAGCGCGGTTCCAAAGATCCGAGACGGATTCTATCAATGCCCGCTATTTCAGACAGATCGAGTGCCAGGCGCATCAGATGTTCTCCCGGCTTTTGCCAGTCTCTGCCATAGGAGCAAATATGAATACCTGTCAGAACAATTTCTTTATAACCTGCTTTCGCCAGCGCGGCTGCCTCGGCCAGAATATAATGTGGCAAACGGCTTCGAACAGATCCTCTGGCCAACGGGATCGCGCAGTAAGAACAGGCATAATCACAGCCATCTTCTATTTTAATATGAGCTCTTGTCTCATTTTGCCTGTCTACTGAGCCCCACTCATCATAAGCTGATGTAAGCGCTGAATCAGTCAAATGACCAGCTTTCGCACTTGACTGCCTGCCTTCAGTATTCTCATTGCCAAACCAATCCGCGGATTTTAATCGCTGTTCGCTTCTGGTCTTATCTACAAGATCCTTTCTCAGCTTCTTGGCGAGATCAGGCTTGCTTTTTACTATGTAATCAATAACTTCAGATAAAGCTTCTTTTTTTCTGAAGGTCCCCAGCTGGATGTCGATTCCATTATGGCCGTTCCCCAGTTCAACCGCACAGCCTAAAGCGACCAGAACAGCTTTTGGATGATTATTTTTGGCGCGCCTCAGGTATTGTTTTGTTTTTCGGTCTGCCTCACCTGTCACTGTGCAGGTATTGAGTACATATACATCCGCATCCTGACTAAATGAAACAATTTCAAATCCAGCGCTCTGAAACTGCATCCGGATCGCGTCGGTTTCATAATGATTTGTTTTACAGCCAAGTGTTTGAAAAGCCGCGATGATTTTTTCCATATCTTTATCTTTTTCCCTCATTCGTTTTAAAATAAAGCAGTCTATAAAGACTGTCAATTGACAGATTGATCATATATCAGGCACAATTTAGCCAGACAACTCAATTAAAGGAGTAATGGCAGTATGGAAAAATTTACAGTCCACCTGAAATCGATAAATGATGTGAAAGAATTCGTCCGCATTGTTAATGAGTTTCCGTTCGATGTCGATCTTGCTTCCGGCAGATATGTAGTTGATGCTAAATCTATTATGGGTATTTTCAGCTTGGATCTGGCTAAACCAATTGATGTTGAGACTCATGAGAACGATGTCTCCGAGCTGAAAGAAAAACTGAAAAATTTTATTGTTTGAGCCTTTATCTGTTTTGCCTGGCATAAGGACATGCCAGGCAATTACCGCATGTATTGATCACTTATTCTTTCTCTTGTTTTTACGTTTCTTATTTTTACCTTTGTTACTGCTTTTCGCGTAGTCTTTTTTACCTGCACCGCTTTTGCCGCGTTTACTGTTTTTCTTATTCTGGCCGCGCCGATCACCTTGCTGACTTCTACTGTCTTTCGTAATAAGTTTTCTGTCCATATGCTCAATCATTTCAAAATCAACACGTCTTTGAACGGTATCAGCCTGTGCTACCTGAATAACAACCGGGTCGCCAATGCTGTAGATATGCCCCGCTGTTTCGTTTACGGCCCGCAGGCGCTCTTCCTCATAGCTGATATATCCATCCATTGTTCTAAAGGGGACCATGCCTTCCGCCGTATTCTCAAGCTGGATATAAATACCTGCTTTATTGAATCCAGATATAATTCCGCTGAAAACTTCGCCAATCCGTTCACTGAAAAACTCAGAAGCTTTCTGATCAACTGAATCTCTTTCAGCATACATAGCGTTGCGCTCTGTATCAGATGTATGGTCTGCCAGATTATCTGTCATACCTTTCCATGTGTCTGTCTTTAGCGCGTCATGGAGCTGCGCCTTTAGAACTCGATGGATAAACAGATCAGGATATCTTCTGATCGGTGATGTGAAATGGCAATAATGTGAAGAAGCCAGTCCAAAATGCCCCAAATTATCCGGAGCGTATCGTGCCTTGGCCAGTGACCGGAGCAATAGCTGGGATAAGGTCTGTCCAAACGGTTCAGTTTTTACCGATTCAAGCACTTGTGCCAGCTTTCCGGGACTGGGGGCACCTTTCAGCTTGATTCTTAGACCGAGAATGTTAGCCAGCCGGATAAATCGATCTAACTTCTCTGGATCCGGCAATTCATGTACACGATACAGAAAAGGTAATTTAGCCTTTTCTGCTTTTTCCGCGACAAACTCATTGGCCGCTATCATAAACTCTTCAATAATGCCATTCGCGAAGCTGATCGGATAGGGATATATGTCTAAAGGCCGGCCCTCTTCATCTAACTCAACATGAGTTTCAGGAAACTCAAATTCAATCGTTCCACGTCTAAGCCGTTTTTTACGCAGAGCCTCTGACAGCTCATACATCTGATTGACAGCATCCAAAAACCATGGCGGTCTGCCATCTGGAAGTTTTGAAGTCTCAAGCGCCTCTTTTACTTCACGGTAAGAGGAACGGGCATGACTGCGAATGATGGTTTCCTGTAAGTGCCCTTTAATAATTTCACCATTGTTATCAATTGTCATTATCGCGCTCAGTGTCAGCCGGTCCTGGTCAGGATTAAGACTGCATATACCATTGGAGAGTCGTGGCGGCAGCATTGGAATCACTCTGTCTACCAGGTAAACACTCGTGCCGCGCTTAAATGCCTCCAGATCGAGAATCTCATTTTCTTTTACATAATGGGTTACATCCGCGATATGAACGCCCAGTTCAAATCTGCCGTCGGGCATCTTTTTTATATGGATAGCATCATCAAGATCTTTCGCTTCCTCCCCATCTATAGTGATTGTCAGCTCGTCCCGAAGATCAGCGCGCCCTTTTTTAAGTTCTTGCCTAATAACCGCCTCCTCAAGCCGTAAAGGAAAGGATTGGGCCGCCTCCATAACTGGAACGGGAAATGTCTCCGGCAGATGGTGCTGGCGAATGATTGACAGCATCGCGACGTCTCTATTCCCCGGGTCTCCCAGTACTTCTATTATTTTTGCGCGCGGCGGTTCATCAACAGGTTCTGTAACTTCATATAGAAGCTCACAGACTACTTTCATGCCAAACGGAGCTCCACCCAGGTTGTTCGCGTCTATCCATGCCTCTTTGCCAAGCAGCGGATCATAGCGGTCGAATATAACACGTCCGCTTTGTCCTGCCTGCTGTAAAACGCCCACACATGTCTGCATATGTACTCCTAACTTCGAACACTGGCTCGAAAGGTTGTCCGATCATGAAAGATATCTGATAGTCACCAGCTGTCCTGATAGGCTTGCAGTGAATGTCTGTCATGATCACTTCAAAATAACTCATTGCTTATCCATATTATGCCACATTGAATAAAAGATATCACTTATGCGCGGCTGACAAAAAAACAGAGGTTCAAGCAAAACCTCTGCCTTTACTCTTGTAAACATCATTTTATTGGTTTCTGTTTATCGTATCTATACTTATTGCGAATTGTTATCATGTGCCGCTTAACTATTTACGGCTGATCAATAACCAGATTTGTTTGCTGATTTTCACGTCTGCTGAATTAGCCTCTGCCGGTCATAAGATATAACACGATTGTCAGAATGGCAAACACAACCGCTGCAACAGTCGTCAGCTTCTTCAGCATCGCATCCATACCGCGGCCTTTGCTTTTGCCAAAAAACGTTTCAGCACCACCACCGATAGCACCCAAACCCTTAGAATGGCCTTCCTGAAAAACAACAAGAAGAATCAGCCCGATGCAAACTAAAATATCGATAATGGCAAGTATAATCATAAGTGTGTTCATTTACTTTCCTCCAGATTGTCAAACCGTCGCTTATTGGCAACAAGATTTTACCACAGGTACCCCTCACCAGCAAGTTTTATCAGAACCGGTGTTTTAACAGATATTTGATTATTGATTCTTAGGCAGCAACAGATGAACAGGACTCGCCTCTGTCATGCACAAAAACCCCTAAAGCAAATGCCTCAGCGGTTTTGGTGGTGCCCAGAGCCGGAATCGAACCAGCGACACGAGGATTTTCAGTCCACTGCTCTACCAACTGAGCTATCTGGGCGAATTGGCGACGCAGAAGGGGCTCGAACCCTCGACCTCCAGCG
>SLMY01000167.1 GCA_007133255.1 Clostridiales bacterium | reverse complement strand
ATCTGCAGCTGATGAGCAGCAGCAGCCAGAGCAGGCCGGACAGCCGGCAGCAGGAGATATCTGAAATATCTCGTTCGCTGAAAATCATGGCCAGGGAATTAAATGTACCGGTTATCGCTTTGTCGCAGCTGAGCAGAGCCTGTGAGCAAAGGTCTGACAAAAAACCAATGCTCTCTGATTTGCGTGATTCAGGTGCTATTGAACAAGACGCTGATGTAGTCATGTTTTTGTTCAGAGAGCAATACTACGCGACCGAGCATGTGCCTATGGATACAGAAGACGCGGAAGTGATTATCGCCAAGAATCGACAGGGTGGTACGGGCAGCGTTGATCTGGGATGGTGGCCGAAATATACCTTGTTCTTTGATAAAGATGAAGGACGGCTGCCAAGTGAACCGCCGCCAGGCTATTAGTGAAAGAAGTTGTGTCATGGCTGATCCTTTTCTGGACAGTGTTTTTCGTTTTATCAAACAGCATGATTTGATTCCTGAGCATGCGGCTGTTATTGCCGCCTTTTCAGGCGGAGCGGATTCACTGGCCATGCTTCTGGCACTGGCGGCTTATCGTGACCATCATTCCTTCACGCTGACCGCAGCTCATCTGAATCATGGTTTACGGGGGAGCGAGGCTGATGAAGATGAAGTTTTTGTCAGGCAGTGGTGCGATAAACTGAATATCTCCTGCCATTTTGAAAAAGCGGATATTAAACAGCTGGCCGCGGAACAGAGAAAAGGACTGGAGGAGACAGGAAGAACTGCCCGGTACCAGCTGTTCGATGAGATCGCTCAGAAATATAAAAGGAAAAACAAGCAGGTTTCTGTACGTATCGCGCTGGCACATCATCAGCAGGATCAGGCTGAAACCTTACTTATGCATCTTGGCCGCGGCAGCGGCCTGGATGGCCTTGCCGGTATGAAGCCCGTAAACGGTCACCTGATCCGACCGCTTCTTGAACGGTCGCGCGGTGAAATTGAGACCTTTTTGCGCCGACAGGGCATAACCTGGCGTGAAGATAAAACAAATCAGCAGCTGATACCATTAAGAAATAATATCCGACACAGGCTGCTTCCCCTGTGGCAGGACATACTTGGCTATGACCCCTCGCCGCGGCTGGCCCGAACAGCGCAGCTTGCGGCAGATGATCAAAAGCTTATAAATGAACTGCTACATCCGGTTTATCAGGATATTCATACAGGTGGCCGCTTGCATGCCGGTAAATTAATTGCCTGTTCAGCGTCAGCTGCCAGCCACCTGCTGCGCCGCTTCTGGCGCGAGCGAACCCTCTGTGAACAGGATTTGTCCTGGGTCCATGTGCGTCAGATTCTTGACTGGCTGCCAGGCGCGGTGCAAGGCCAGCAGATATGTCTGCCGCACCAGTGGCGGCGTATTTTTGATAAACCCTATCTGCTGCTGGAAAAATCACACAGTCTTTCCGATGCCGGTCTCAAAGCTTTGAACCGGCGTACCATCACAGGTTGTGATCCTGTCATCAATTGCCTGAATCAGGGCGTCGGGCTAACTGTACCTGGAATCACGAGGATTCCGGATCTGAATTTAAAGATTGAAGCGGTTTTGATTGAGAATGAAAGAGAGATAGTTTATAATAACGCAATGGAATGTTTTCGACTTGAAAATATTCAGCACGCTGTTCTGCGCGGCAGGCGTTCGGGAGACAGGATTTATCCGGTATCGCGAACAGGCGGAAAATCATTGAAGAAGTTTTTTAATGAGCGGAAAATTAAGCCATATGACCGGGATCGTATGCCGCTTCTGGCAACAGGCTCAGATGTGATGTGGATTCCCGGACTGGCCAGCGATCAGCGATATACAGTCAGGCAAGGTTGTACTGATAAAGGACCGTTTGTCTGTCTGCGCGTACATCAGCCAGACTCTGGTAATAAATGATCGCCGCGATGATTACTGATATAATAGTCTAATAGTCTAATAGACTGATGATAGATGTTAAACAGATATAAGGAGGCAATTTGACGAGATGGCCAAATACGTCAAAGAAATAATGATTTCCCGTGAGGAAATCGATCAGATGTGCCGCAGACTGGGAGAGCGCATTTCACAGGACTATGAAGGGAAAGAGGTCACGCTGATAGGTGTACTTAAGGGTGCCTATACTTTTATGGCCGATCTCGCCCGCTGTATCACAGTGCCGGTACGTATAGACTTTATGTCTGTTTCAAGTTACGGCAGCGGTACCAGAACCTCTGGTATAGTCAGGATAACAAAAGACCTTGACGCTGATATCAGCCATAAACATGTTATTGTTGTTGAAGATATTGTTGATTCCGGTCTGACACTCAAGCATTTGCGTCAGCTTCTGGGAACACGAAACCCCGCCAGCATCGCTTTGTGCACAGCTTTTGACAAGCCGGCAAGGCGCAGAGTCGATGTGGACATAGAATATGTCGGCATGCAGATCTCAGATGAGTTTGTTGTTGGTTACGGGTTGGATTATGACGGCAAATACCGAAATTTGCCAGATGTATGTATTATCGGTGATGACAGCAAGGAGGAAACAAATGAAGCCTAAAAAAGCCATGAGCGGCATGTCATTTTACGTTATCTTGCTAGCTGTTATCATTATGCTGTCATTTTTTATGTCGCGGGTGACACAGCCTGAAACACCAATATTATCCGATCTGATCAGTGACATTCAGGACGGACGGGTAAGTGAAGTGAATGTAACCGGTTATACTGTGGAAGTTCAGTTGCGTGCGCAGCCCGGACAACCAGGGCAGGTTTATCGTAAACAGATTTCACCTATGTGGATGGAGCAGCTTTATTCCGTTTTGCAGGATGCCAAAGCTGAGGGCCAGATTGATCATTTTGATTATGAGGAGCCAACTGATATTACAGCCTGGCTCAATATAATCCTGATTTTGATTATGGTTCTGGCGATGGGCGCTTTTATCTGGTTTACATATAGTCGGCAGGCCGGAGACGGTAAAAACGCTATGAGTTTCGGCCGCAGTCGTGCTAAATTGAATGATCCGAGCAAAAATAAAGTTACTTTTAATGATGTTGCCGGTGCCGATGAAGAAAAAGAAGAGCTTCAGGAAGTAGTGGAATTTTTGAAAAGTCCAAAAAAATTCGCTGATCTTGGCGCGAAAATACCAAAAGGGATGCTGCTCATCGGCTCGCCTGGT
>SLMY01000112.1 GCA_007133255.1 Clostridiales bacterium | reverse complement strand
TGCCAGGCGACCCGTTTCAGGGTGTTTCCTGATAGCCGCGTAATGGCCTGTCGCGACAAATTCACAGTTGTTTGTATCGGCAGCTTCAATAAAAACTGAAAACTTAATCGCCGGATTACATAGGACACAAGGATTAGGGGTACGGCCATGCGCGTAGCCACTGATAAAATCGCTGATAATCAGCTCCCGGAAAGACTGCCGGACATCAGAGACAATCAGCCGGATCCGCGCCTGTTCGCAGATCGCTTTTACATCGTCAAGATGCTCGTAGCTTCTGGGGTTAGTCAATAAGGTCAGTCCAATCACTTCATAGCCTTGTTCCTGCAGCAGAAAACAAGCGACAGAGCTGTCGACTCCGCCGCTCATACCAAGAAGCACGCGCTGTTTCTGGTGATCGCCTGTTTGACTTTGCGGCACGCGATTAATGGTCATGCGCGTCATCATCCAGCGACTTGAACAGTTCTTCGCGCTCAGGAGTCATCTGGCCGGTCTTCTCAAAAAAATCTTTCAAAGCCGATTTTACAGCCTGTTCAGCCAGCAGCGAACAATGCATCTTAATGGCCGGAAGACCATCCAGCGCTTCCGCGACAGCTTTGTTAGTCAGCTGCAGGGCTTCGTCAACTGTTTTTCCCATGACCATCTCAGTCGCCATACTGCTGGTCGCGATAGCCGACCCACAGCCAAAAGTCTTGAATTTGATGTCTACAATTACGTTGTCTTCTATTTTAAGATCTACTTTCATGATATCACCGCACTTGGCGTTGCCGACAGTACCGCTGGCATCAGCGTTTTCAATCTCTCCGACATTTCTGGGGTGCATGAAATGATCCATTACTTTATCACTATATTGCATCTTTTGTCTCACCTTTCATTCCTCTGAATCATCTGTTTCTATGTAATCTTATTATATGTTTGAGTCTGATTTATTTCTGATCACGTCACAAGTTCAGGCTTACTATTTGTCATCCTGTGTCAGCTTCTTTTTCTGGTAATCGGCATAAAGCGGTGACATGTCGCGAAGCCGGCTGACAATCTGTTCCAGGCTCTCGACCAGTTTATCCATCTGTTCCCGGGTATTGCTCTGACCAAGTGATACACGCAGCGAGCCGTGCGCGATTTCGTGCGGCAGGCCAATGGCCAGCAGCACATGTGAAGGATCGAGTGAGCCTGATGTACAGGCAGAACCACTGGAACACTCAAATCCGTAATGGTCGAGCATCAGCAGAATTGACTCGCCTTCAATAAACTCAAATGAGACATTGACGTTATTGGGCAGCCGTTTTTCAGGATGACCATTCAGCCTTGTATGCGGAACGCGCTTTAATAACTGTTGAATCAGGTAGTCGCGAAGCGTGATCAGACGCCGGCTTTCCAGCTCCATTTTCTCATGTGCCAGCTCCAGGGCTTTTGCCATCCCCATTATACCGGCTACATTCTCAGTCCCGCCGCGGCGATTTTTCTCCTGCGCGCCGCCGGACAGAAAATTGGCGATGCGTAAACCTTTGCGCATGTATAAAAGACCAACACCTTTGGGACCATAAAATTTATGTGCCGAAAATGAAAGCATATCAGCACCCAGGTCCTTCACATCAATCGGCAGAGCGCCGCCGGCCTGGACAGTGTCGGAATGAAACAGCACTTTATTCTCACGGCAGATGGCCGCGATTTCTTTTATCGGCTGCAGGGTGCCAATCTCATTATTGGCCATCATAATCGTGACCAGGATCGTGTCTTCCCTGATCGCGCCTCGAACCGATTCAGGGCTGACCAGGCCATCCTGGTCAACAGGCAGCACCGTTAGTTCAAAACCTTGTTTTTCCAGGTCTTCACATGCGTGCAGCACAGCATGATGTTCGATCGCGCTGGTGATAATGTGCCGGCCTTGCTTTTGCCGGCTCAGGGCGGTGCCTTTAATAGCCCAGTTGTCAGATTCAGTACCGCAGGCGGTAAAGTAGATCTCACCGGGGTCAGCGTTAAAAACACGGGCGATTCTGTCTCTCGCTTCTTCCAGCCTTTTTCTGGCTTCCCGGCCGGTCTGATAAAACGAAGACGGATTGCCGAAATATTCAGTAAAATATGGAACCATGGTTTTTACAACCTCAGGATGAACCGGGGTTGTCGCCGCATGATCCAAATATACACGTTGCTGCTGCTCCATTGATCAGATGCTCCTCTCAATGATGTAATGATCAAAGTCAGTTCATTTATCTATAAACTGCACATAATCATACTTTATACTTGTTTATCGTCCCTCAATGTAACACGGGTTACTTACCCATTATATCCTACCATTTCACTATGAATAAAGCTGTCCAGATGATAACTTTATCTTTTTTGTCAGTTCGTGCTTGTGTTAAAGCCCCTATTCAAGGGTCTGGTGTCATGGTTTTTTCTGTCTTCTTTTTTGCAGCCAGTCTTTTATTTTCGCTTCATATCCGTTGCTGTAAGGTTCGTAATAAACTGTTCCCAGAACCTCTCGCGGCAGATAATCCTGATCAACGATATTGCCTGGATAGTCATGCGCGTACTTGTACCCCTGGCCATAACCTAGCTCACTCATACCCCGGGCCGGCGCGTTGCGAAGATGCATCGGCACGTCACCGGTGCGTTTTTCAGCGACATCACGCATCGCTTTATCAATCGCCACACAAGCGGCGTTAGATTTGGGACTGGTGGCCACCGCCAGCGCGGCTTGTGAAAGAATGATTCTGGCTTCAGGCATGCCGACCGCCATAATCCCCTGATAAGCCGACATGGCGATCGACAGTACCTGCGGATTGGCCAGGCCGACATCTTCAGCGGCGCAGATGAGGATGCGGCGTGCCAGAAACTCTATGTCCTCGCCGCCATGAAGGGCGCGTGCCAGATAGAACACAGCCGCGTCGGGATCGCTGCCGCGCATCGATTTAATGAATGCGCTGATATTATCATAGTGGCTTTCACCATTAGGGTCAAAGGCGATACTGCGCTTCTGCATACAGTCTTCAACTGTCTTTTTATCGATCTTAATACTGCCGTCTGAACCGGGAGGTGTAGAAATAACAGCCAGCTCAATCGCGTTAAGCGCGATTCGGGCATCGCCATTCGAAATATTGGCGATCATCGGCATGACATCAGTTTCAAGGCGTATATCATAATGGCCCAGACCGCGTTCTTTGTTTTGCAAAGCCTGCTG
>SLMY01000091.1 GCA_007133255.1 Clostridiales bacterium | reverse complement strand
TGTTTGCTCAATCATACCCAGAATGGTTTCAGCGCGGCCAAACGGGAAATCCAGATCGCCGCCGTCAAAAACAGCATATTCTGTCAGCTCGCGGTCCTGATACGGGCTGTAGGTCTCAAGGCTGTAGCTTTCACCACGCATCGTACGGCTGGCGAAACGAGTACCGGGGCGATAAGAAGTCGTACCATCATAGGGCGCGCCGAAAATCACCGCTTTCGCGTTCAGATAATCACTGTCACAGCCAAGAAAAGTCTCAATATTTTTAGTCCAGGTCAACATGTTCAACATCCTCCAGCAGCTGCTGTACATAATTAGGCAGCGCGAACGCGCCGCGATGCAGATTCGGATTATAGTAACGGGTCTCCAAGCCCAGTTTTTTCCATTCGCGGACACGCAGATCGCGAACTGGATGATAACACTTGGAAGCGAAACCGAAAAGCCAGTGCCCTGAAGGATAAGTTGGGATATGCGCCTGGTAGACACGGCTGATATGAAAGGACTCAACGATCCGTTTATGCGCTCTTTGCATCGCGATCGCGTCAACATCGTAAAACGGACTTTCATGCTGATTCACCATAATACCCTCTTCGCGAAGCGCTTTGAAACAGTTTCCGTAGAACTCACGGGTAAAAAGGCCTTCGCCCGGGCCAAAGGGATCGGTGGAATCAACAATAATCAAATCATATTTGTTCTCATAATGCCGTACATACTTTAATCCATCCTGGTAATGGATCTTGACCCGCGGGTCATCCAGCTTTGAGGCTGTAAAAGGCAGATACTTTTTACTCACTTCTACAACCTGCTCATCAATTTCAGCAAGATCAATCCGCTCAACAGAATCATAAGACACCAGTTCTCGAATCACGCCGCCATCACCAGCCCCAATCACCAGAACATCCTTGACAGACGGGTGAACGGCCATTGGTACATGTACCATCATCTCATGATAAATAAACTCATCTTTCTCAGTGAGCATCATATAGCCATCTAAGGTTAAAAACCGTCCGAACTCAGCTGACTCAAAAACATCGATCCGCTGAAAATCACTCTGGCCGCTGTAAAGCTGTTTGTCAATCTGGATTGAGAATTTCACACCTGGTGTATGCATTTCCGAAAACCATAATTCCATAATAAACTCCTGTTATTCTTCTGTATTCCAACCAATACGATCTGTATCAGGCTGATTGAAACTATATTAACCCCTGATACATAGGATTATATAAGGCTGTCTGATGTCTGTCTGTTTTTTTGTTGACCGCATGTACCCGATCGGCTGAGCATCATTTTGCTTTTATTCAAGTCTGCCTTGCTTTCGTCCTTTTCTTGCTGAACCGGTCCTTTTCATAGCTGTTCTAAATAACATTAATCTCATTTACAGCAGGATCTTCGGTTCCGGTCAGAAAACAACCTTTTTGCTTGGCGTACTGGATATAAGCGATAATTTCCTCCGTTATCTCCTCACCCGGAGCCAGAATCGGTCTGCCGGGCGGATAGCTCATCACAAATTCGCTGCAGATGCGTCCGGCACTCTTTTCGATCGGCCGTGACTGCTTATTGGCGTAAAAGGCTTCCTGGGGTGTAGCCACTACCCGCGGATTGATATACTCATAATCCAGCATATCAGCACGATCGCGCTTATATCGCCTTCTGATTTCAGACAAAGCGCTCACCAGCCGTTCCAGATCCTGGATCCGGTCACCAATTGAAAGATAGGCCAGGATATTGCCAATATCTCCAAACTCAATTTGAATGTCATATTCATCACGCATCAAATTATAGACTTCGATTCCGGCAAGACCCATCTCAAGCGTATTAACTGCCAGCTTGGTCGGATCAAAATCGAATATGGTGTCCCCATTGACCAGCTCACGCGAATAAGCGTAATAGTCTCCAATCAAGTTAATTTCATCTCTGGCATAAGTCGCCATTTCCGATACTTTGGTAAAAATCTCATTACCATGCAAGGCCAGGTTCTTTCGTGACATATCCAGGCTTGAAAGCAGCAGATAAGAACCACTGGTAGTCTGTGTCAGATTAATGATCTGCCTGACATATCGGGCTTTCATCTGATCACCGCACAGCAGAATTGAGCTCTGGGTCAATGAACCGCCCGATTTATGCATGCTGACAGCGGCCATATCAGCGCCTGCTTCCATAGCTGACAGAGGCAGCGCGTCTGAAAATGACAAGTGAGCGCCATGCGCCTCATCAACCAGAAGCAACATGCCCTGCTCATGTGCCAGCTGTGTGATCTCTTTTATGTTTGAGCAGATCCCGTAATAGGTTGGATTATTGATCAGAATCGCTTTGGCGTCAGGGTGCTGCGACACCGCCGCTTTAACATCAGATACAGACATGCCCAGCGAAATGCCAAGCCGCTGATTCGTCTGCGGGTTAATGTAAACCGGCACAGCACCATTCAGAACCAGAGCGTTAATAACGCTGCGATGGACATTGCGCGGTAATATGATTTTATCATCTTTTTTTGTCACAGACAGAATCATCGCCTGAACGGCCGAAGTGGTGCCGTTCACCATCAGAAAAGCGTTACTGGCGCCAAAAGCCTCCGCCGCCAGTTCTTCAGCCTCGCGAATCACCGACACGGGATGGCAGAGGTTATCTAGCGGTTTCATGGAATTCATATCAAGCCGCATGCACTTCTCACCCAGCAGATCAGTCAGTTCACGGTTACCCCGTCCATGTTTATGCCCGGGCACGTCAAAAGGAACTATCCGCTGGTTATAAACCGACTGCAGCGCTTCCACAATCGGGGCTTTGTCTTGTTTGTTTTTTTTCATGTATCAACCTCATTCATGGTTAGATTCGCCTATAGGCGTCCTGCAGTGCGAATGCGTTCAAAAGGGTGAGTGTGAAGCCGGGTCCATGAGCGAACTCACATGTCCTTTACATCTGTCAAAACGCCTGTCATGCCTCTTATTTTACCATTGATTCAATGATTTGACTGATCAGATCGCTAAAATAAGATCATTATGCAACCGGCATGAAAGATCGCTGAAATTCGCTGAAATTCTTGCCGATTTCTTTGTTTGACATTGCTACAGGCAAGTGCTATTATGATTGAGCACAAAGAGAAGCGCCCTGCTCGTGTGGCGGAACTGGCAGACGCAACGGACTTAAAATCCGTCGGATTAAACAACCGTGCCGGTTCGAGTCCGGCC
>SLMY01000009.1 GCA_007133255.1 Clostridiales bacterium | reverse complement strand
TCTCCAATTGCTTCCTTTACTTCTTGTGCCAGCTTTTTAAGATCAACATCACCGGTTGTCTGCCAGAAGGTAAGCTGAAAGGACTCAAAGCCATAATCCGCGATCTGCGGTATGAGTCTGGGCGCGTCCGCGCCTCCTAGCAAGGTGCCAATTCGGATCAAATTTGTTTTTTCTGGAACTAACATATATTTACCTCTTTCATTTAATCAATTGATATTTTCTTGCCCAGACGGGCACTTTCAATAGCAGCTTCAACCATAGCCAGGCTTTTGATGTTATCATGCGCCGCCGTTTCAGCCGGACGCCCAGCCACAAGAGCATTAAACATCTCATCTAGGCAGCCAAAATGTCCTTCTCGTCCTGCCCAGTTTGCCTTGCCGTCAACACGTAACCAGCGATTATCTATCGTTGCCTGTTGCCCATCTTTAGGCTTGACCTCAGCATAAGGCATACTCATACCATCCCAGACAGCAGTGCCCTCACTGCCGGTCAGACGCCAGTCAGACTCCCAGCTGGTCTGGCAGCCTTCAGCGCACCATGAACCACGGTAACTAAAAACAGTGCCGTTAGACATCTCGAACAGGGCTACAGCACAGGCATTGCCCTTATACCAGGAGCCTGGAGGATTAAACTCATGACAATACACCGAAAGCGCGTCAGCCTTGCTGATAAACCTTGCCTGATCAAAGGTATGAATCGCCATATCAAGTAAAAGAGGACTGTCCATCATGTCGCGAAAGCCGCCAAAGTGAGGGCCAAGAAAGAAATCTGCAGACAAGAATCCGGGCGTCCCGATCACCTGTTGACTGATCATATCCTGAAAGGATCTGATCTGTTTTAGATACCGCCGATTCTGCATGACAGAAAAAGAACATTGCTGCTTATCAGCTAATTCTGTCAGCTCTTTTGCCTCAGCCATGCTGGCAGCCAGTGGTTTCTCAGCTAGAACTGAGCAGCCTGAAAGCAGTGCTGCTTTCGCTAGCGGATAATGGGCGGCAGGCGTTGCCAGCACATAGACCAAATCAGCTTTTGTGTCCTGAATGGTTTTCTCAAGTGAGGTATCCATTAACACATGATCGAGTGAGAAATGCTGTGCTGTCTTCTTGGCCTGCTGCAAATCAAGATCAACCAGACCAACAATTTTCGTGTCTGGTCTTTCGAGTGTATAGCGAATCCATTCATTTGCCATACCTCCGCATCCGGCGATGATAACACGGAAAGGATTTTCATCATCTTTTTGCATGGGTTTGAGCTGTGAGTTCATAAAATGACCTGCCCTTCTATATACTCATATCAGTATAACGATGCTTTCAAACCGTGTCCACTCAGCATACAGATCGTTCTGCCGGTCATTTTGTCTTTCTTGCCAAGCCGGGTCACCGCGGCGAGGACGACAGCTGATGTTGGTTCTATGTATAAACCATGCTCGCAGGCATCTGCTAGGGCTTGTTTGATTTCATCTTCAGTCACAACTTCAATTTGCCCATCCGTTTCTTTAATCGCTTCCAGCATCTGTTTAAGCCTCGGCGGCTGTGATATAGCAATACCTTCCGCAACCGTCTCTAAAAATTGTCCGGCTGACAGCAAGCTGTGGCCTGAATCCGCACAACCTGTCTTCAGACCAGCCTTGTTTGCAGCGTGATACAAAGGCGCACAGTTTTCGGCTTGAACCGCGATGAGGCGGGGAAGCGCTTTTATTTTGCCGATAGCTCTTAAATGAGAAAGTCCCATATAAAGGCCAAGCAGCATGGTCCCGTGTCCGGCCGGAACAACAAGCTGTTTTGGCATCTGGCCGCCTGTCTGTTCAAAAATTTCATAGGCGATTGTTTTTGTTCCCTGATAAAAGAATGGATCGTATATATGGCTTAGGTAAGTCTGGGACTTGGCTGCTTCTCTGATAGCCAGGCTCGTAGCCTGCCGTGAACCGGGTATTTTTTTAATCCTGGCACCATAGGCTGTTACCTGCTTTATTTTTCCCGGAGAAGTTGATTCAGGCAGATAAATGGTACATTTAATCTGATTCAAAGCGCAATAGGCCGCGACGGCACAGCCGGCATTGCCGGATGAATCCTCAACCACTTCCTGAATCCCCAGACGGGCAGCGTTCTGAACCATCAACACAGCACCGCGATCTTTATAAGATCCGGTAGGGCAAAGATAATCGTGCTTGAGCCAGATGTCCTGATCGTGAAAACTAAAGATGTGCAGGGGTGTCCAGCCTTCTCCCAGTGTTTTTATCTGGCTTTTATTACACCAGGACTTCTCAGGCGGGCCGGATGCTTCGGGTATATTTTCAGACAAACGACCTTGTTGTGAATACCTTTCACCGATTTTCCCGTCTTCAAAAACCGGCAGCATGCTCTGATAGCGCCAAAGGCCAGATTTAAGTGGATCGGTCTGCCAGGCGGGTCCGCTTTCATCTTGAAAGATAAGGTCAAGCAGTCCCTGACAGTCTGGACATTGCCAAAGATGTCGTTTTAACGAGAACATCTTCTCACATGCCTGGCATTTGTATAACCATTGATTATCTTGATGCACCATATTAATACTCGCTTTCCAGAACAGGATGTCCTGCTATTATACAATTTTTATTATTATTCTTTTTAACTAAAAAGGCAAAATTTAATGAAATAAGACTGTTTACTCTGCATACTTCTTCTGATATAATGGCTAACGTATTGAACCTGTCCTACCAATATAACCAGTCATACCATTAAGGTCATTATATGGAAAAAAGGCATTTTCGCCAATGGAGTTATTATGTGGAAGTACATTGTTAGAAGAATATTTCTGGGTATTATCACATTATGGTTTGTTGTAACAATCACATTTTTTCTGATGCATTCCATACCGGGTGGCCCATTCGATATGGCAGGACTTGAGACAATGAACCCGGCTGTCCGTCAGAATATGGAAGCCAGGTTTGGGCTGCACAGACCCCTATATGAGCAGTACGGGTTGTTTCTGAGAAATCTGGCTATTGGGGAATTAGGTATTTCCATATCATATAGTCCTCGAACCGTTAATGATATTATCGCCCTGAAACTGCCGGTTTCAGCAAAGGTGGGTGGCCTGGCTATTGTTATCACGGTCTTTACCGGCATTATACTGGGCATTATCGCCGCGCTGCGACAGGACAAACTGCCTGATCAGCTGGTTAAAGTGTTTACCGCGCTGGGTATTACGATTCCCAGCT